>JAIRZR010000344.1 GCA_031267155.1 Prevotellaceae bacterium
GGAAAACCGGGCGGCATGTGGGGCGGATTAAAGAATTGCGATTTTTGCCAGTTCCGTGTATGGAACACGGCGCGCACGAATGCCGAACTCAAAAACAACATGCCCACCGAAGTTGACCCTACCGACCCGAACCTGATTGTGTACTGGAAAGCCAATGAAGGCGCCGGCGGAGTTATCCATGATGTCACAGGCAATGGCCGGGATATGACAATCACAAAAAGCGGCGTGGAAGACGCAGATCTTACCTGGTATCCCGACGAGCGTTTCGAATAGTAATCCGATTTGCGATTTGCAGGGGCGAAAGATTTTTCGCCCCTGCTTTTTTTGGTGTTTTGAAAAAAAATTGCATCAATGGTATCATGTTATGAATAATTTGTATATTTGCGTTCATGAACAGCAAAATGAGATTTTTGACAAATTCGACGGCTTGCGGACGGCCGTCGGGAACGTTTCGACAATGTCGAAGCCGGAAATAAAGTGAAAAACGTTTGAAGAATAAATAAAATATAAAATGTATGAAATAGAAAGATAGATTAACACATATTTGAGCTAACGCTCTTATTCTCTTGAAAATCGAAATCTACCAGTTTCAAGTCAGTGGGAATAAGTAAGTGAAGTTCACGTCTTCGGGCGTGAACTGTTTTGCGCTTATTTACTGACAAAGGTTTTGGTAGAGCCTGATTTTCAAAATAAGCAATCAGCGAACAGTTTCACGCTTTTTTCGTGTGATTGCAGATACAGGAAAATAATTTATAATAATTTTAAATATAGTGTATTATGAAAAAGTATTTAAAGCAAATGCAATCGCACGCCAGTTACGGCAAAAGTGCAATGGAGACCGGAGACCATTCAAAAAACGGGACGAGTCCGAAAAGCCGGACGAGTAGAGGGAGATTTTTGCAAAAAAGCATTTTCAAGCCACTCGTTTGTCTCGCCGCATTTATGTGGCTTTCAGGAACAGCGCAAATGTATGCACAGGAAACGGCAGCAGACAAAGCCTTGAAAAACGATTTAAGATACAGATCCTTTCGTTTCGGATTAAAACAGGGGCTTAATATTTCAACCCTCGACATGGCTAATGCTGAGGGACTTCTTCCCAAATATAATTACAGTGCGGGAATGATGTTTGAATTTGGCATTACAAGGTTCCTTTCCATCCAGCCGGAAATTCTCCTGTCGCCGAAGGGTTTCCATGAAAAAACTGAAACGCCTTCCGAACTTGTTTGGATTGTGCCGCTGGTATCGGCTTCGGAAGAAGAATTGACTACAAAATATACCTATAACTTTTTGTATGCTGAAATACCTGTAAATATTGTCTTTAAAACCTCTATGGGATTTAATTTCGGCGCGGGTGTTTATGTGGCGTATATGCTGGGCGGCAAAGGGCAATACGCGCTCTATCAAAACGGGCATCTGGTTGATGAAGATTACCTTGTAAAGCACAAATCAAGTTCTTTTTACAATATAATTTCCCATGATCGTGATAATCCTTACCGTGAAGACACGGATTTTTATGACAAGCATAATTTGAATAAATACAGGGAAGGGAGAGATGTTTATTATCTGTATCACTGGAATTTACTGAAAGAAGAAAATAAAACATTCGATTCTTTTGACTGGGGAGTGAATTTTATGGCAGAATATCAAATTCCATTCGGACTTGTAATCGGCGCAAGCTACACCAGGGGTATGAAAAATATTATATCCGGACTGGAAGGACTCAGCGCTAAAAATTCCAACATTAATATTTATCTCGGAGTAAAATTTTAATAATCAAATTAATAAAAAACAAAAAGTATCATGAAAAAAGTTTTTAAATCAGTTATTTGCCTCGCCACCTTCGCGTGGCTTGCAGGCACAGTGCATACTTATGCGCAACAGAACGACGGCGAAGAACTGCGCCGTCATATCCGCTACGCGCAAACCGCCTACAACAGAGGTGAATACCAGAATGCGCTCAGAGAATATAAAGAGGCGTTAAAACTTGCTCCGGCATATTCCGAGCTTTACAAGGCAACAGGCGAGGTTCACGAAAAACTTGCCACTGCCGCCGATCTGAAAGCAGCCATTGTACACTACAAACGCTATCTGGAACTTGCACCCGATGCTGCCGATGCGCGGCAAATTAAGGACAAAATCTACGACCTTGAATATCTGGAAATCGAGCAGGTAAAACAGGACCGTATTTTAGACGATTTGAGCGGCGAATGGGTGGCAATGGATAACATAAGTATATCTAAGATTGAGAAAGACGGGAATATCCAATTCTTTTCCGATTTTATTTTTCAAATTGCCGAAATACAAAAAACAGGAAAATACCGTATTACAATGAAACCTGAAGGCAGCCGATATTACAGTGCCAACCTGATTGAGAAAACGGTTAATATTGTGCCTGCCAAAGACAATTCCTTTACTTTTATTTTTGCCGATGCAACTGTACATACGCCAAAATCGGGAGGGTATAATGCCGGAAGACTTTTAGGGAGCATGCTTGGCTCAGCATTAAACGCCAGCTGGATAGGCGACATGACGGACATTGCAGTCAGTGCAGCGCAGGAAAGCGATCTGCCGAGCAATACACAAACCGCTTATACTTTTGCGCTCAAATATGAAGAAGGAAAATTAATTGGACTGATAAATGTCGTGGGTAAATTTGCCGATGCTACACGGCAGCAAACCATAGGAAATGAATTGTTTGAAATCACTTTCGTGAAAAGGGACGACAAATTTCGCGAAACGCTTGTCTCCACATTCGAGGCCCAACCCGATGTAATATCAGACCTGAAGGCATCCTCAGTAACAAAAAGTTCAACCAAATTTAAAGATAAATGGGGAAACAGGCTGTCCAAAAAAGAAATTGCCGACAAATTATATTCCTTAGATCCGCAACTTGGAAAAGAATATTACAAAACTCATAGTATGGAAACAGCAGCAATGGTAACGTCTATCGTTTCGTTTTCCACTTCACTGTCAGGTGTACTGGTATGGGGTCTCAGTGGAGAAAATCAACAGTTGAAAAGCACAGGACGAATAATGACGTTCGGTTCATTAGCTGTCGCAATTGCCAGTGTTAGCATCGGGATTCCTGCTTCCTCAAAAAAAATCCGGCTTATCAAGCAATACAATGAGCAAATTCTGCAGCAGCATAAAAACAAACCGACCGCGGAATTTCGTTTTGGCATCACTCCGTCTGGCGGCGTCGGGCTGACATTTAATTTTTAGCGGCATGAAAGCGAAAAGTTTTTTAATCATAATATGTCTGTTTTGCGCCGGCGTACTGTCGGCGCAGGACAGTCCGTTTATACAGAAATGGGAACAGCAGGCCCGCACGCGCGGCGCCTCGTGGAAAAGTTTTACCCGCACTGCCACGACTGCCAGCCGTCCCAAATACACATCCCTGTATCTCAAGGGGAAGCTTCTTGCCTCGTTCAACGATGATAATGCCTGCCGCAAAAAAATCGATGAACTCGTGGGAATAGCCGACGATATGTACAGTAAGTCCGCTGCCGCACAGACAGGCGGCAGCAATCGAAAAACCAAAGGACAGGCAACTCGCGACCTTGAACGGATGACTGGAGTTGATATAGATGCAGCCATGGGAGGGCTTGACAACACGCTTAGCAGAAAGAAGGCGGAAGCGGATGCCAAACGCATGAAAGATATACGTTTGCAGGTAAGAGGATATTGCGAGTGCCGTACCGAAAACAATCCCAATTACAAGTCCGGCACACAGTCTGCAAAGCCAAACGATTTCGGCAGCGGCGATTTGTTTACGGACGGCAGCATCAGCAGCACGGACGGCATTCCTGACAACCCGCTGCTTGACGGCCTTCAAACACAATTCGACAATCCCTTTGAGGCCCCTTCTGCCCGCGATCCGCAACTGGTGCAACAAGGCGCACTACCAAGCGTTTCGCTCAACTTTGACGATGCGGAACAATATGCAGGAGGAATTTATGTCGGTAACCCCAACTGGAAATCGGACTGGCAAACACAGCCCGAACTGGAAGAACTGGACTATATGACAGGTAAATTCGACGCCATTAAAAAAGAGATTGCTGTCGATTTGAAATTCAGAGATGAAGTTGCTGAGTCCATTCGGGCATTTTTAGAAAACAGGTCAGCCAGTATTCCGCAGCTGATGCACAGTTTGTACAGGGAGCGTACAGGTTACGATATTGAAGAATTGCGGAATAAGCAATATCTGACGGAGGAAGAACACAAAATTGTGGAAGATTACAATCATTTTGTAAAACAGATGGCGATTGAACTGGATTATCAGGCAAACGAGGCAAAGAAGAAATCCGATCCGGAAAAAAATCTGATTGACTTTGCAATAATGGCAGGGGATGTTTATAAAGATGGCTCAAGACTGTTGAAAGATACCGACTGGAGGCCTCTTACGTCTTCAAGAGGAATTGAAGACGAAGCAATTGCACGGGCGATTGATGCAATAAATTCGTTCAATACTCAAAATAACAATAATAGCGGTTTTTATGCACAAATCTACAAAAATGAACTTACAGGGGAATATACGCTTGCTTTCAGGGGAACTGAAATGAAGAGTATCACAGACTGGAAAAACAATATTCAGCAAGGCTTTTCTACTTTTAGCGAACAGTATGCCTTTGCCGCTTCAATTGGCGAATGTTTAAGTCGTAGCGATGCTAAAATCAATATCGTCGGGCATTCGCTGGGCGGCGGACTGGCTACGGTTGCCGGTCTTAAAACAGGTTTTCCCACTTACACCTACAATCAGGCAGACATAAGCCAGGGAACAGTGGACAGATACAAGTTAGACGTGAGTAAAACGGACAATATTACAGCACACTACGTTGAGGGAGAAATCCTTACTGCATTACAGAACGAAACCCGCGAATATAATACGCTTATTCCCTTAGGCAAAAAAGTTAAAACAGGAAGTATAATTGCAACGGAAGAAAGCGCTGTTTTGACTGCTGTTTCCAAAACGGGAGATGCCGTGGGTTCTGTCGTTCCGTATGCCGAATTTGCAGGAACAGTGGCAACGGTACTGGATAAGGGCGATAATTTGCTGGTAATGGGCGACGGACACCGTATGCCGTCCATAGAACAGTATTTCCGTTCCACATACAGCAAAAGCCAGGTAAAATGGGAAGGCTACAATAATGTCCAAATGGTATTGAAAAATGACAAAACGTATTCCAGTTTGCTTATTGATACAAAATAATGAGGATTGCGAATAAGCGGGAAATCTAAAAAAGACAGTTCAATGGATGAAAAAGTACGGGATCTGTTTGAGTGAGAAGACGGGGAACTGTGGCAAAATGAACCTGTCTGTTGTCAGGCAGTTAAGGGAATGTACATTTATTTTTTATTCTCCATAAGTTTTTTCAATTCTTCCCTGCTTGGCAAGACCGTTTTGTAACGGCTTGCATAAATATGTCTGTTGTCTTCGGGAAGTGTGATTTTTACAAGCGTATCGCTTTTGTCCCGGCAAAGTATAATGCCTATTGTCCTGTTTTCATGTTCCAGACGTACAAAACGGTCATAATAGTTTACGTACATTTGCATCTGACCTAAATCCTGGTGGGTTAGTTTTCCTATTTTCAGGTCAATCAAAACAAAACACTGCAATAATCTGTTGTAAAAAACCAAATCTACCCTGAAGTGCTGCTCGTCGAAAGTAAACCGGACTTGCCGTCCCACGAAAGTAAAACCTTTGCCCAGCTCAAGCATAAAATGCTCCAGTTTGTTGATAAGCTTTTGTTCCAAATCATTTTCCGAATATCTTGAATTTTCAGGAAATCCCGTAAATTCAAGAATCAGAGGGTCTTTAGAGGACGAAATTGCAGGCCGGGAAGCTTTTATTTTCCACAGTATATGCCTCATTATATTTGTCCTGTAATTCCATAGATTGCGCAGACAGTGTCTGCGCAATTGGAGTAAACTGACCGGACGTCTGACTAATTGAATATGTATTGTAGAATTGCCTCATTTGTTCAAGATTTCTTTTAGAAAAGCCTCTGCCAAATTCTTTGGTTAATTTTTCGGATAAGTATTGAATAATCCGCTCTCCATAATCCGCTTTGCTGTTGCCTTTCTGCTCGTCTTCCACAATCATTCTGCCTATTTCAAAATAGGTGTGAACCATAGTCTGGTTGACGTTTCTGACAACTGATTTTCTGGCTTCCGCGAGCAGAATTTTTATATTGTCAAACAGTTCATGCCTGTTCGTTTTTTGAACGTTATTCATTGTATTAAAATTCCAAAATGCAAAGGTACACATTATTTCTGAACTGACGGAAGGTTTTTGTTCAACGGATGACGGCGATAATGAATTACCCCCGCTCGGCGTAGTCTTTGCTGTGTCATGCTAAAATTTTCCTATCTTTGCACATTAAACAGTTAAACAACTCAACAACTCAACAATTAAACAGACATGATGAATAAAACATACAATTGGGGCATTATCGGTGCGGGACGCATCTCGCGCAAGTTTGTTGACGGACTGAAAAGCACCCGCAATGGCCGTGCGTATGCCGTGGCCGCCCGCGACCTCGCCCGGGCGCAGGAATTTGCGCAGGAAAAAGACATGCCGGTGGCCTACGGCAGTTATGAAGCGCTGGCCGCCGACCCGCAGGTCGATGCGGTGTATATCGGCACGGTGAACACCCTGCACGCAGACAACGCCATGTTGATGATGGCGCATAAAAAGCCGGTGCTGTGCGAAAAGCCTTTTGCCATGAATCGTGTAGAGGTAGACCGCATGGTGGCAGCGGCACAGCACAACAAGGTGTTTCTGATGGAAGCCCTGTGGACCAACTTCCTGCCCAGCATGAATGCGGTTCGGAAAATCATCGCCGACGGCACCATTGGCGACATCACTTACATCCGCGCCGACCTAGGGTTTTTTCGCGCCTACGACCCTCACCTTCGCAC
>JAIRZR010000365.1 GCA_031267155.1 Prevotellaceae bacterium
ATCCTGAGTGGTCTGAAGAAAAACGCCATCCTGATCAACACCGCCCGCAGGGAAATTATCGACGAGACTGATTTACTGAGCGCCATGCAGGAAAATCCGGGCATAAAGTACGGTACGGATGTGGCGCCCGACTGTCATGAAAAGATGAAGGAATTTGGAACAAGATATTTCGCTACCCCAAAAAAGATGGGGGCTGAAACGGAAGAGGCAAACATCAACGCAGCCGTGGCGGCGCTGAACCAGATCATCGACTTCTTTAAGACGGGAAATGAAAAATTCCGCGTAAATAAATAGAAATATCCATCCGGAACGCAAACAGAAAATATCAGTTTGAAGAACATGTATAATTTATTAAAAAGATGAAAAAAATACTCGTAACAGGCGCAAACGGACAGCTTGGCAATGAACTGAGAAAGCTGTCGAAAGACGAAAAGTTTGATTTCATATTTACGGACGTGGACGAACTGGATATAGGCAGCGCCCGGGCATGTTCGAATTTTTTCGATACAGTCAAGCCGCATTTTGTCATCAACTGCGCCGCCTATACAGCTGTAGACAGGGCGGAATCGGAGAAAAAGCTTGCTCGGGAAATAAACGTCGAGGCGGTGAAAAACCTGGTCGCGTCAAGCCTGCCGCACAATGCATACCTGTTTCAGATATCCACCGACTATGTTTTCAATGGAAAATCGACTGTTCCATACCTGGAATCAGACCGTACCGCACCGCAGTCGGAGTACGGGAAAAGCAAGCTCGACGGGGAAACTGAAGCATTGCGCTATTCCCGATCCCTGGTTATAAGGACTTCGTGGCTGTATTCTACATTTGGAAACAATTTTGTCAAAACAATGATAAAGCTTGGAAAAGAACGCAAATCGCTGGACGTAGTCTTCGACCAGGTCGGAACTCCCACTTATGCAGAAGATTTGGCGGCGGCAATACTGCGGATTATTGCCAAAGTCAATTCGGGAAGCAAATTCGTTTACGGAACTTTTCATTACAGTAACGAGGGAGTGTGCAGCTGGTACGACTTTGCCTGTGCGATAATGAAACTGTACGGGCTGAAATGCAAGGTATGTCCCGTCGAATCAAAAGATTATCCCACTGCAGCAAAGCGTCCCGAATATGGAGTCCTGAACAAGGCAAAGATAAAATCGACGTATGGAATCGACGTCAGTCACTGGTTTTCAAGTCTGGAACGTATGATTGAATCGCTAAAACAGGCAGGCCTGTAGGTTTATGTATGCGGCAAACTGTCTTTCCGGAAATAAAATCGTACACTGCCATTCATCCTCTGGGTCTTTCGGCTGAAGACGTTTTCGATTCCATTGCCGGAGGAAAATCCGGGCTGCAGGAAATCCGGAGGGATTTTCTGGAACATCCCGTTTACGCTGCCTGCTTTTCCGAAGAACAGAACTGCAGGTTGAAGTCCCTGTGCCCGTTTGAGGGGTGGAACAGGTTCGAAAGACTGATCTGGCTTGCGGGAAAGGACGTTCTGGAAAAGTCCGGTATCACGCTTAATGACAGGGTACTGTTTATTGTCGCAAGCACAAAGGGCGGAATCGAGGAAATCGAAAACAGTCCCGAAAACCTGCTTATTCATCTATCCGTTAAAAAGGTAATCGACAAATTGTCCGATGAATACGGTACGGTGAAGCCGCCGTTCTACACTGTCTCGAATGCCTGCATATCGGGACTTTCGGCAATGATCGCCGGCAAACGGTTTCTGGAGGCGCAAAACTGTGATTATGCTGTGATTATAGGAGCCGATACGGTCAACGATTTTGTGCTGTCGGGCTTCAATTCCCTTTTTGCGCTTAGCGACAGGCCGTGCAGACCTTTCGACAGGACAAGGAACGGAATCAATCTGGGAGAAGGCGCCGCCGCTGTGGTTTTGCAGAATCACAGGCTTGAAAACATGGATTTTAACCCTGTAAAAATATATTTAACCGGAGGGGCGACAACAAACGACGCCAATCATATATCGGGACCCTCGCGTACGGGAAAAGAACTCGCGGAAGCTATAAGGAGGTCTGTCAAAGAGGCAAATACCGGCAAGTTTGATTTCCTCTCGGCTCACGGCACTGCGACGATCTACAACGACGAGATGGAAAGCAGGGCTTTTGCCGAAGCGGGACTTTCGGACATTCCCGTGCACAGCCTGAAACCGTACACGGGACACACTCTGGGGGCAGCCGGCATTCTGGAATCCGTGATATGCATCGAAAGCCTCATTCGCAATATCCTGATTCCCACTGCCGGATACACGGAAAACGGGACAGGCAGCAGGCTCAACATGCAGACTGATTTGGAGAAAAGGGAAATGAAGCGTTTCATCAAAACCATGTCGGGTTTCGGCGGATGCAATGCGGCGGTTTGTTTCGAAAAGATGATAAAAGATTGATATGGATAATTATAACACTGATTCGCTGAGGGCGATTGACGCGATACGGCTGGCAAACTGGATAGCTTTTGCCCCGCTTGTTTTTCAGGCTTCGAGGGCATTGAAGAATCTCGAAATACTGGATTTAATCGAAAAGGAAAAAGGCAGGGGACTGTCATTAAGCGATATTGCCCTGGGAACGGGATTGCCGGAGTATGGCGTAAGAGTACTTTGCGAGGCGGGTCTGGCAATTGGACTGCTGTACTGCAGCAGCGAAAAATTTTTCCTTACCAAAGCGGCTTACTTTTTCATGCACAGCGACTTTACGCTTGCCAATACGGACTTTGTGAACGATGTATGCTACAATGGAATGTTCTATCTCGAGGAATCTGTCCGCAGCGGGAAACCCGAAGGACTGAAAACGTTCGGCTCGTGGGACACGGTGTACGAAGGATTGTCGCAGCTTCCTGAAAACGTGCGTACAAGCTGGTTTACATTCGACCATTACTATTCGGACGCTTCTTTTGACCAGTGTCTGGAACATGTGTTTGAGATTCGTCCCGGAAAGATACTGGATATAGGCGGAAATACGGGAAAATTCGCTTTTAAATGCCTGCAGTACAATCCGGAAGTGCATGTGGCAATAGCCGATCTTCCGGGTCAGCTGGAAATGGCAAAACGCAATGCCGCAGAGAAAAACCTGTCGCAGCGCATGACTTTCGTCGAAACCAATCTGCTGGACGGAAACAGTTCGCTTCCCGAAGGTTACGGCGCCGTATGGCTGAGCCAGTTCCTCGACTGTTTTTCGGAGGATGAAATAGTTTCAATACTGAAACGCTGCGCTGAAACCATGGACGAAAATACGCGCATCTTTATCCTCGAACCGTTCTGGGACAGACAGCGCTTCGAAACTTCGACATTCTGCCTGATTATGACGTCACTGTATTTCACCGCAATAGCCAATGGAAACAGCCGTATGTACACTGCCGGCATATTCTGCAAACTGATAGAAAAAGCAGGACTGTCAATAGAAAAAAGTATTGATAATATAGGCGTGGGACATACTTTGCTGAAATGTAAACTGAAAATATAGGAATAAAATCTTTCACAAGAAGGAATCCGGCTGCTAAATTACGAAAGATTTCGATATCTGTGTCCAAAAAAAAAATTACATGCCGTCTATTTGGTGGCACGTTTTACTCATAGGGCTAAATCTCTCGGCCATTTCACAATACATAAAACTATCCCGCGTGCTGAAAGAAACATTTAACGGGGTTGTGAGCAATGCATAGTATAATTTTTTATTTTTTTTTTTTTGCATATATAAAAAAACATTTATCTTTGACGCGTGAAACGAATGTTTCAGAAATTAATTAAGTTCATTTAAATAAAAGATTAACCGTATGACACTCAGATGTATCATTTACCCGGCAATAGCAGTTTGTTTGCTATCCTGTTCATCGAAAAAAGCGCAGGAAGAGTCGTCCGGAGAGGTAAAAACGACAAATGTAGAAGACAAGGCTACAGAAGTAAAAACAAAATTACTGGAATACCGGGATTTCAATTACGAGCTGATTTCCAACGGGACAGTTGCCGCCATGAACAGGGCGGAGCTTCGATTTCAAACCCAGGAGATTATCCGGAAGATTTACGTGAAAAACGGCGACCGCGTAACGAAAGGACAGAAACTCGCCGAACTGGACAAATTCAAGCTGGAAATAGCCAAAAGCCAGGCAATAGAATCCCTGGAACAGGCTAAGCTCAATTTGCAGGACATACTTCTCGGACAGGTCGATGGATATTCGATAGGCGACGACACGCTGAATATTCCCGCAGAAAAAATGAAAATAGCCAAAATCAAAAGCAATTACGATCAAAGCCGTAACAACTACGTCATTGCGGAACACAATCTGGATGCAGCTACCCTGTACGCTCCCTTCGACGGCGTGGTAGCCAACCTGACAGTCAAGGAACTTAACCTGCCCGGTTCCGAAGCCTTCTGCATGATTATCGACAACCGCAATCCCGAAGTGGTATTCAATGTTCTGGAAAGCGAGATGCCTCTTATCGATCTTAAATACAGGGTGATTGTCTCTCCCGTTTTCATGCCCTCATATACCGTTGACGGATACATATCGGAAATCAATCCCCTGATAGACAAAAACAGCATGTCGCGGATAAAGGCGAGCATCAGCAACAGGGACAATAAATTATACGAGGGAATGAACGTGAAAGTCAGGGTACAGCTCCTGCTTGGCAGGCGACTGGCTGTTCCGAAATCCGCCGTTGTACTGCGCACCAACAAAAAGGTAGTGTTCAGGCTTAAAAACGACCGGGCTGCATGGGTATATGTCCAGACAGGCCAGGAAAACTCCGACAGCTACGTGATTACCGAAGGACTGAACGAAGGCGACCAGATCATCTATGACGGAAACATAAACCTCGCCGACGACGCACCCGTCATAGTTAAGAACTAAGAGTTAAGGACTAAGGTATGCGAAATAAACAAGATATAACAGATTATAAAAAACTCTGGATTGCTTCGTACCTCGCAATGACGGATAACCATCAGACATTACGTCTATTGCACTGCACACGGTTACCCGTCATTGCGAGGCACGAAGCAATCCAGAAAGTTCAATTGTTATATGTTATTAATTTTCCTTCCCTAAAGATAGATGTAACAATATGAAAAAAAAGTCAGTATTAAGGGATAAAAGTTTGGCGTTTACTGTGAGGATCGCTACTATTAAAACCCTGAAAATTAAAAAATTAAAGATATTTAATATGATTAATATAAAAGAGAACAATATGAGAAAAAAGTCTGTATTAAGTGAGAAACTTTCGCAGTTTCTTCAAAATAAAGGGAAAATGACACCGTTGCCGGTAGTTAAAGGAAAAATTACACCTCCGACGTCAGTCAAACTCTTAGTTCTTAACTCAAAAAGATGTTTAAGTATTTTGTTCAGCGACCGACTTCTGTAATGATGGTATTCACAGCGTTTTTCATACTGGGGATCATCACTTACATGAACATTCCCGTCTCGCTTTTGCCGGACATCGCCATTCCGGAGATTACCGTGCAGATTTCGGGACAGAACGCTTCCGCACGCGAACTGGAAAACACGAGCGTGCGTCCCATACGCCAGCAGCTGATGCAGGTAAGCAAGCTGCGCGATATCCGCAGCGAAACACGCGACGGAAGCGCCGTGATTTTCCTGACCTTCGAGTATGGGGCAAATACCGACCTGTCCTTTATCGAGGTCAACGAAAAAATCGACCAGGCAATGGGATACCTCCCGCGCGAAATCGAACGTCCGCGGGTAATCAAGGCAAGCGCAACGGATATTCCCGTGTTCAACCTGAACCTGACGCTGCGTTCCGACATCGGGTTCGAAAGTACGGATGTGCCCAAGTTCATTGAACTGAGCGAGTTTGCCGAGACCGTCATCCGCCGCCGCTTCGAGCAGCTGTCGCAGGTGGCAATGGTTGACATTTCGGGAATGATGAAGAGGCAGGTGCTGATTTCGCCCGACAGGATTCTGATGGACGTCAGCGGATTGAGCCTCTCGGATATCGAATCGGCGCTCAACAGCAACAATGTCGAGCCGGGAAACATGACCGTCCGCGACGGGTACTACGAGTACGTTATCCGGTTTTCGTCGATACTCAGGACGATAGAGGACATCCGCAATATCTATATCCGCAAAAACGACCGCATCTACCAGCTGAGAGACTTTGCCAAAGTGGAAACCGTCCCCGAAAAGGAAAAGGGAATGGCTATATATAACGGTAAGCGATCCATCGTTCTTTCGGTAATCAAGCAGTCGGAAGAGAACATGAGCAACATGCAGAAAGCCATGAACGCCGAGGTGGAACGCTTCAGGCACGATTTCCCCGAAATCGAATTTAACGTTACGCAGAACCAGACCGAACTGCTGGACTATACCATTTCGAACCTGCAGCAGAACCTGCTGCTGGCTTTTATCTTTGTATTCCTGGTGTCGGTCATATTTCTCAAGGACGGCAGGCTGTCGCTGATTATCGGCCTGGGGCTTTTTGTCTCGCTGGTCATCAGCCTGCTTTTCTTCTATCTGTTCAATATCTCGCTTAATGTCGTGTCGCTCACCGGACTGATACTCGCATCGGGCAACATGATTGACAATTCCATCGTGGTAGGCGACAATATCGGACAGCACCGGCGCAGGTTGCCCCTGCCGGACGCGTGCGCGTCGGGAACAAGGGAAATCGCCATACCGATGCTAAGCTCCGCACTGACAAACATATCGGTATTTGCACCACTGATTTTCCTCAGCGGTATGGCAGGAGCCATATTCTTCGACCAGGCGTTTTCCGTAACTGTGGGACTGCTGGTGTCCTATCTTACCGGAATTGTCTTTATACCCGTGCTTTACAAGGTGATCTACTCCGCCGGTATGCCGCGCATGTTCCGCCGTTTCAGCAGGAAAAAACATCGCGCAACGCCCGTAAATCCGGAGTCGAGCCTCGACGGCGGACACAGCCAAACCCCGGCAGAGCCTGAAAAGGAGCCGAAGGAAGCCCTCGCATTCCGTCTTTACGACGCCGGAATCAACTGGGTGTTCTCGCATAAAATCCTGACCTTCGCCATGATGTTTGCGACGCTCCCGCTGTGTGCCTGGCTGTTCATGATTATCCCCAAGGAAAAAATGCCGGACATCAACCAGAGCGAAGTACTCATCGAAATCGACTGGAATCAGAACATCCACCTGCAGGAAAACTACGAACGCTGCCTTGACCTGTCAAGAATGCTCTCCGGAGTTGCGGAAGAAAATTCCACCCTGACCGGGCAGCAGCAGTTCCTGCTGAACCGCGAAAAGGAACAGACTTCGTCCGAATCGGAATTTTATGTACGGACAAAAACGGCTAAGGAAATCCCCGTCCTGAAAGAAAAAGTAACGGAATACATATCGGAAAAATATCCCGACGCCCTGATAACCTTCACCCCCGTGGGGACAATATTCGAGAAAATATTCTCGACCGGCGAAGCCGACCTTGTCGTGGAATACTACACCGTCAACAAGGCGCGCGAAATAAGCTCCGGCATTATCCGCGAGCTGGAGCAGAATATCGAGGAAATAACGGGAGAACCGCCTGTCGGCAACTCGTTCCTGCACCAGCTGAACCTGCGCATCGACCGCGAGAAGCTCCTGCTCTACAAAATTTCCTCCGACCTGATTGTCCGCACGCTGCGTACGGCTTTCAAGGAAAACAGGTTTGCGACCCTGCGTTCCCAGCAGCAGTATCTGCCGATTATTCTGGGCGACGACGAAAAAACCGTCCAGGAAATTATCGACGAAACTCTGATAGAAATCTCGCAGAACGACGACCAGAGCCGGAACAGGCTGGCTCTGTCAACCTTCGTGAGCGTCACGCGTTCCGAAGATCTGAAAACAATCGTGGCGGGTAAAGCCGGCGAATATATCCCGTTCTACTATTACGAAACGGACATTCCGGAAAAAATCATCGAAACCGTATCGCAGGACAGTCTCGGCGACACGGAATGGGACGTCAACTTTTCGGGCACCTTCTTTTCCAACAGGAAAATGATCAACGAGATGATTGTCATTCTGTTTATCTCCGTCCTGCTGATGTTTTTCATCCTCTCGTCGCAGTTCGAGAATTTCAAGCAGCCGCTGATCATCCTGTTCGAAATCCCGATCGACATAACGTTTGCCCTTGCGCTGCTGCTTGTTACCGGACATTCGCTGAACCTGATGTCCGCCATCGGGCTTGTGGTTACTTCGGGTATCATTATCAACGACTCCATCCTGAAAGTGGACGTGATGAACCAGCTCCGCAGGGAGGGATACCCGCTGATGGCAGCCATTCACGAAGCCGGACGCCGCCGCCTGAAAGCAATCATAATGACAAGCCTGACCTCCATTGTCTGCATGGTTCCGCTGCTGTTTACCAGCGACCTGGGATCGCAGCTGGAAAAACCCCTGGCTGTGGCGACCATCGGAGGAATGATTATGGGAACGCCCGTCAGCCTGTTTGTCGTCCCGATGGTTTACTGGTGGATTTACAGGAAAAAGGAAATGAAAACTAAAGAATAAAAGATATGAATAAAATTGTTTTACCGGTACTGGCAGTTTTCTTCTGGGCGAATGTTTCCGCCCAGTCGACCAAAACATTCAGCCTTACCGAATCGATCGAAGTTGCCGTGGACAGTTCGCTGCAGGCGTTTATCATTCAAAACATGTACCTGTCAAGCTACTGGGCATACCGCTCGTTCAGGGCGGCGCGCCTGCCTTCGCTGAATCTGCAGACAACGCCCCTGCAGTATCGCCGCGATTTCACCAGACGCTACGATTCGTACGAAAATATCGACATCTACCGGCAGCAGCAGTCGCTGTATTCGTATGGAAACCTGTCCATACGCCAGAATTTTGATCTGACCGGAGGAACTTTTTTCGTCGATTCGGAACTGGGATACATGCACAACTATGGCGATAACAACTATTCCCAGTTTACTTCCGTGCCTGTCCGCGTCGGCTATTCCCAGCCTCTTTTCGGATTCAACAGCTTCAAATGGGAAAAGAAGATAGAACCGCTGAAGTTTGAAAAGGCAAAAACGCAGTTCCTGTACTCGCGCGAAGAGATATCCGAATCCGCTATACAGTACTTTTTCGCTTTAGCCATGGCTCAGATGGAATACGATATGGCTGACAGAAATGTCGCCTCGTCCGACACTCTTTACCGCATCGGACAGGAACGGCAAAAGATAGCTTCGATCTCGAACGCCGACCTGCTGACTCTGAAACTGGACGTGGTGAACGCCCGCAATTCGCTCAAAAACGCGGAAATAAGCCTGAAACGGGCAATGTTCAATTTCATCTCTTTCCTGAATATCGACAAGAATACGGACGTGAAACTCGACCTGCCCGGCAGACCGGCGGATATTACAATATCCGCCGAACAGGCTCTGAAGTATGCGCAGGAGTATAATCCCGATTTCCTCAGCTATGCGCAGGAACTGCACGAAGCCGAAAGGGAGGTCGACCGGACGACAAAAAGTTCAAACTTCGATGCAAGCTTCTCAGTCAGCGTGGGATTCAACCAGGTCGCGCCCAATTTCCAGGATGCATACAAAAGCCCGCTCCAGCAGGATGTTATAAGCGTGGGACTGAGTATCCCGCTTGTCGACTGGGGCGTCAAAAGGGGACGTGCAAATATGGCGCGAAACAATCTGAATGTTACCAAAATATCGATACAGCAAAAGGAACAGAAGCTCGAACAGGATGTGATTATGACTGTGAACGATTTCAATATCCAGCAGGACCTGATAAACAGCGCCGAAGAAGCGCTGAATCTGGCAAGCGTGGCATACGACGCTACCAAAGAACGGTTTATTATCGGTAAAGCCGACCTGAACAGCCTGACTCTGTCCCTTAACCGGCAAAACAGCGCCCAGCGTAACTATATCTCCGCCCTGAGAGACTACTGGCTGAATTATTACAAGCTGCGCAAACTCACTCTGTTCGATTTTATAAGCAGAGAAGTGCTGTCAACTCAGTTCGATAAGGTCTGGAAAGTTAAGAACTAAGAACTAAAAACTAAAAGTTGGCTGGCGCGTCAGAGGCGAATCCGGTACAGTCCGAAAAAAAATCGGCACGGATTATATTGTGTACGGGTTAAAATTATGAGATAAAAATGTAGAAATGCTTTACGTCTTTTGACGCCGTAGGCGTCCAATTTTGATAACCCCGTGCAAGCGAAGCGCAGCTCGGGGTAACTCGTACATGCTACGCCAGAACTCCGGAGGAGTTCAATCCCTTGCGAGTGGGCTGTCAAAAATCCGGTTATTGTTTCAAAAAATATTCGTTCAATTTTTTCCGAAGCATGATAGCCCGAAGGGCTTTATTTTCATAACCGCAGGTCGCGACCTGCGGAAAACGCTCGCCTCCCGGTCAC
>JAIRZR010000366.1 GCA_031267155.1 Prevotellaceae bacterium
AGAAACTGTTGAAGTAAATATATCTTTAAATAGCGTAAAGGTCGGTTATCTTTGTGGTTGGACAGCTGTACAGAATACAGTGAAACCACGTTCGCAAATTGACCAGTGTTACCTGTCTCTATTGGGACTTTAAGAACACAGACATGAGTTAATGCTCGAAAGAGCCAAACTCGCAGAGGAAAATCGCTTTTTAGGCGTACATACACAAATCTTTTTTTACAAGTTTTTCGCTTGCAGTATATTATTTTGTTTTATCCCATTTCGACATGAAATACATCTCATTGATTATTAATTATTCTATCATAGCTCTCATGAATTGTAGCATGTGAATTTATAGAGGAAAGATAATGCTTTTTTCATTATCCAAATATTTCACTGACAATAATCACTCTAACTGCACTTTTTCCTTATTTCCAACCTTACTGATATCAGCATGGGGACAAATTTTGTGCATCTTCTATTAAACCTCTGATATACTTAACTGCATTTGGGTTATCTATAGGCTTTTAGCTGGAAAAACAGTTTGTTTCTAAAACCTCTATAATGCCGGTTATATCAATGGTGGAGGTGTTTTTTTGCGACTGTCCGTTCATGTTACCTTTTATTTTATGCTGATAAATTGTAAAATAGCCCGCATTATCCGGAAGATATGCGGACTATTTAATGGTAGAGGTATTCGGACACACTGTTATTTGCCCGAACACAGTTCCAGCCGGTTGCCTTCGCTGTCGGTGAACAGCGCGAAATAACCGTGCTCTTCGGCTTCAATCCCGGTTTTCGGGCGGATAATTTTCCCTCCGTTTGCTTTGACTGCCGATAATGCCTTTTCCATGTCGTCAACGTGGAGACTAATCAGCACGCCGTCTTTTGAAGGACGGAAATCTTTTGCCAGCGAAACCGACAGTTTTACACCCAAAACTGTTCCGTGAAACGCTACTGCCCGGTCGAAATCGTTTGCCGGAATCTCAAAAAATACTACTAAACTGTTCATTTTTATTTTGTTTTAAAAAACCTATGCGCTGTTTAAGTCGTATTATTAGGAAGAGGCTTTACTGTTTCCAGTCAGTCTGTCTGTTTTAATTTGGCAAAATAAAAACATAGCGCTTAAAAAAAATGACCGGGAAATTAAATACTTTGCAATTTAAATTATTAACATTAATTTTGCGCAATGAATTATTATAGATAATACAGTACAATTCAGTGAATATAAAAATGATACAGTATTGCGACAAGTTAGAAAATTATTAATCTTTTAAATATTAAAAATAAATATGGCTCAAATATTAAATGTTCATGCCCGTCAGATTCTGGATTCCCGTGGAAATCCTACTGTTGAAGTTGATGTTTACACCGACGAAGGCATACTTGGGCGTGCTGCCGTTCCTTCGGGAGCATCTACAGGCATCCACGAAGCATGTGAATTACGCGACGGCGATAAGGAAGTATATCTCGGTAAAGGAGTTCTGAAAGCTGTTGAAAACGTAAACACCATCATTAACGAAGAATTGTCGGGCTTTTCGGTTTTAGACCAGCGCGACATTGACGCTGCCATGATAGCCCTGGACGGAACGGACAACAAAAGCCGTTTAGGTGCAAATGCTATTCTGGGCGTTTCTCTTGCCTGCGCAAAAGCTGCCGCCCAGATAACGGGACAGCCGCTTTTCCGGTATGTCGGAGGCGTTAACGGCCGTACTCTTCCTGTTCCCCTGATGAATATCCTTAACGGAGGTTCTCATGCGGATAACTCAATCGACTTCCAGGAATTTATGATCATGCCCGTTGGCGCGGAAACATTTTCCGACGCCCTGCGCATGGGTGCGGAAGTATTTCACAGTCTGAAATCCGTGTTGAAAAAACAGGGATATTCTACCAATGTCGGAGATGAAGGAGGATTCGCTCCAAACCTGAAATCCAACGAGGAAGCTGTTACCGTAATTCTTGAAGCAATCGAAAAGGCTGGATACAAACCCGGCTCTGATGTTTACATGGCTTTGGATCCCGCATCTTCGGAATATTATATTCCCGAAGAAAAAGTTTATCATTTGCACAAGTCGAGCGGAGAAAAACTCACTCCGAATCAAATGGTTGCTTTCTGGAAAGACTGGGTTTCCAAGTACCCCATCCTGTCTATCGAAGACGGAATGGCTGAGGATGACTGGGATGGCTGGAAATTGCTGACCGACACTATTGGCGACCGTTGCCAGCTGGTTGGAGACGACCTGTTTGTGACTAACGTAAAACGCCTGCAAATGGGTATCGAAAGAAAGGTTGCCAATTCCATTCTGGTTAAGGTAAATCAGATAGGTTCCCTAAGCGAAACTATTGACTCCGTCGAGCTTGCAACCCGCAACTCATACACTTCCATCATGAGTCACCGGTCGGGAGAAACAGAAGACACGACCATTGCGGATTTGGCAGTAGCCCTTAATTGCGGACTGATCAAAACAGGTTCCGCTTCCCGTTCCGACAGGATTGCGAAATACAATCAGCTGTTGAGAATCGAAGAAATTCTTGGTAATGAAGCGTATTATCTGGGAAAAGATTTCAAATACGCCAAGAGATAAATCGTACTTTGATTTTACTTTTTTTAGTATGCTTCGGAAATATTTCCGGAGCATATTTTTTAATGTGCCATGCGTAATTGATAAGATGAAAAATTGGATAACAAAACCGGCGCACGAAAACGCCCCGGCGGCGAACCGTCGGGGCGCATACAGTAAATAACCAATCAAAAATACACTATAAGGGATATTCTTCGAATGCGTACAGTATAGTGGAAAGATAGCGTTCGCCGGTGTCGGGCAATACTGCGACAATAGTTTTTCCCTTGTTTTCGGGCAATAGAGCCAGGCTTGTCGCCGCATAAGCCGCCGCGCCCGAAGAAATTCCGACCAGCAATCCCTCGGTTTTAGCCAGTTCGCGACTTGTACGGATAGCGTCGTCATCGGACACCGTGATAATCCGGTCTACAAACTCGCTTTTGTAATTCTTGGGAACAAATCCTGCCCCGATACCCTGTATCTTGTGTTTGCCGGGTTTGCCGGTGGAAAGCACGGGAGAATCAGCCGGTTCTACCGCAATGACTTCCACCTTGGGATTCAGTTCCTTCAGCCGCTGACCAGCGCCGCTGACAGTTCCGCCCGTCCCTACTCCCGACACAAGGATATCGACCTTTCCGTCGGTGTCCCGCCAGATTTCTTCGCCTGTCGTTTTGTAGTGTATGGCAGGATTCGACGGATTGTCGAACTGCTGCAGAATAACGGCGCCCGGAGTTTCGTCGCGCAAAGCTCCGGCTTTGGCTATCGCTCCCTTCATCCCTTCGCTTCCGGGAGTGAGCACCAGATCTGCGCCCAGGGCTTTCAGCAAGTTGCGGCGTTCGATGCTCATGGTTTCGGGCATCGTGAGGATAAGTTTATATCCTTTAGCTGCCGACACAAAAGCCAGTCCGACGCCGGTATTCCCGCTGGTAGGCTCGATAATTGTTGCACCGGGCTTTAAAATCCCGTTTGCTTCCGCATCCTCTATCATCGCCAGAGCTATACGGTCCTTGACGCTGCCTGCGGGGTTGAAGTACTCAAGCTTTGCAATCAGGCGTGCATCAATCGACTTGGACTTTCCGTATGAAGAAAGCTCAAGGAGTGGAGTGTTTCCGATTAAATCGGTCAAATGTTGAAAAATTTTTGTCATAATTATACTATATTTAATTGAACATTTTATTGTGCAAAAGTAATATACAATTTTATATTGTGAAATAGCATATTTGTGGTATTTTTGCAGTCGAAAATATTTGGACAATGCGAGAATTTATTATAGCAGACAATCAGGATATTACCAGCGAAGGGCTTGTTTCCCTGCTCGAGCGGCTGGCTGTTGCCGGCACGATTTCGAGGGTTTCGAACCGGAAAGAGCTGATGGAACAGCTGGCAGACCGTCCGGATGCGGCGGTTATTCTTGACTATACCCTCTTCGATTTTTCGGATTTTCAGATGATGAACGCAAAGCAGAAATATCACGATTCCATCTGGCTGCTGTTTTCCGACGAGTTGTCGAAACACTTTCTCCGGCAGGCGCTCATGTCCGGAAACCTGTTTGGCGTGGTAATGAAAAACGATCCGCTGGACGACATAATCGCCGCCCTGAAATACACGGCAAACGGCGAAGTTTACCTGTGCGAGCTTGCGGCGAATGTGCTTCGCGAGGATGTGCCCAACCCGATGTGCGATAAACTGACGGCAAGCGAACGCCTGGTTCTGCACGAAATAGCGCTGGGAAAAACAACCAAGGAAATAGCATTCGGACAAAATCTCAGTTTCCACACCATCAATACGCACCGGAAAAACATCTTCCGCAAACTTGAAGTAAACAACGTGCACGAAGCAATAAAATATGCCCTGCGCGCCGGAATAATCGATACATCGGAATATTATATATGATTTATAAAAAATGTTGATATTATGAATAAATGGGAAGAAAACAAGTCGCTTAAACCGTTCAATACCTTTGGATTCGAAGCAAAAGCGCGCTATTTCGCCACTCCCGATTCAACGGAGGGAATTGAAGAAACGCTTGAAACATGCCGGAAAAACAGTATTCCGGTATTTATCCTTGGAGGAGGCAGCAATGTTGTCTTTTCCAAAGATTTTGACGGTCTTGTACTGTGTCCGCGAACTGATCGCATAAGCATTAGCCGCAAATGCATGGAATCCCGTACGCTGGTAGTCAGCGCAGGCGTTGTCTGGGACGATTTTGTGCGCTATACGGTGGAAAACAATCTGATGGGAGTCGAAAACCTTTCGGGAATACCGGGAACCGTGGGAGCGGCGCCGGTGCAGAATATCGGAGCGTACGGGATGGAAGCGAAAGATTCGATATACGCTCTGTTCGGAATAATGATAGACGATGGCCAGCCGTTTTTTATGGAAAACAGAGACTGTAAATTTACATACAGGAGCAGTATTTTCAAAAATGAATTGAAATGGAAAGCGATTATTACCCGTGTCGCTTTCAAGCTTGCCAAAGGACGGAGGTTCAAAATTGAGCGTGAAGACCTGCAGGAAGAACTTCGAAAATACGGCACGATTAATCTTTCCAGTATCCGGCAATCCATTCTCAATCTGCGTGCAGCCAAACTTCCTGATCCCGGGGAACTGGGCAATGCGGGATCGTTCTTTAAAAACCCTGTGGTCGAACAGGCGGAAGCTGACAGACTGCTGGAACTGTTCCCGTCGATGCCGGTTTATTCTGCCAGTACTTTTGACGACAAAGTAAAACTGTCCGCCGGATGGATGATCGAAAACTGTTCGCTGAAAGGATACCGCGAAAACAATATAGGCGTATATGACAGGCAGGCGCTGGTGCTGGTGAATTACGGCGGAGGAACAGCTAACGAACTGATTCTCTTTTCCCGGATGGTACAGGACAGGGTATTTGAAAAGTTCGGCGTAAAAATTGAACCGGAGGTCGATATAGTTTGAGCATGACGGAAAAAATAATTGAAATAAAAGGACTTGAACCTGTGGATATTTATGGAGCAAACAATGTTTTCTTCAATTTGATAGCAGCAAAATATCCCGAACTGAAAATCGTGGCAAGAGGAAATATCATTAAACTTTCGGGTCTCGAAGGCGATATCAATGATTTTGAAAGCAAATTCACCGCGCTTGTCGAATATCTGGAAAATTACGGCGCTGTAAACTATTCTGCCATAGATCATATATATTCCAGCGAAAAACCGATGCTCAACAGTGATGACAATATCATTCTGTTCGGAAACGGCGGGCGGGTAATAAAGGCAAAAACTTATAACCAGCAGCGCCTGGTGGAACTGTACGAAAAGAACGATCTCCTGTTTGCCACGGGTCCCGCCGGTTCGGGAAAAACATACACGGCTATTGCTCTGGCTGTACGTGCACTGAAAAACAGGGAAGTGAAAAGAATTATCCTTACAAGACCCGCCGTCGAAGCCGGTGAACGGCTCGGATTCCTCCCCGGCGACATGAAGGAAAAACTGGATCCGTATCTCCAGCCTCTCTACGATGCTCTTAATGACATGATTCCGCCAAGAAAACTCCAGTCATACGTGGAAGACGGAACCGTGCAGATCGCTCCCCTGGCGTATATGAGAGGCAGAACGCTCGACAATGCTTTTGTCATACTCGACGAAGCCCAGAATACAACTCTCAGCCAGATAAAAATGTTCCTCACCCGAATGGGCAATAATGCCAAATTTATTGTTACCGGCGATATTACGCAGATAGATCTGCCCCGAAAATCCGATTCCGGTCTCCCGCAGGCTATGCGCTTGCTGAAAGATATCGAAAATATAGCTTCCATCGAGTTCGATATCTCGGACATCGTCAGACACAGACTGGTGAAACAGATTGTGGAAGCGTTTGACAGGTATGACCTGGGTAATGTCTCAAAATAATCTGTCGATTCAAACACTGCCACATCAGCACTTTTATATTACGGGCTTACCAAAATTGGACGCCTACGGCCTCAAAAGACACGAAGCATGTATCACAATTTTAGCCCGCGCACAGTATATAAATAGAAAAGCCGTATCTTTGCGGCTGTAAAATTGATTATGAAGTCACTTTTTGGAAAGACTTTGGAGGAACTTGTCGCGGATGTCGTGGAAAAAGGATTGCCCTCCTTTTCGGGAAAACAAATAGCCGGCTGGCTGTATAAAAAAGGTATTTCGGACATAAGCGAAATCACCAATCTGTCGAAAAAAGCGCGGGAAATCTTATCATCCGAATATGAAACCGGACTTTATCCTCCGACGGATGTGCATATTTCGTCGGACGGGACAAAAAAATACCTGTACAGACTGAACTCCGGCAATTTTGTGGAATCGGTATATATTCCCGAAATTGACAGGGCAACTCTGTGTATTTCTTCGCAGGCGGGCTGCCGCATGGCTTGCCGTTTCTGCATGACTGGCAGGCAGGGGCTTAAAGCCAATCTGAGTTCCGGAGAAATACTTAATCAAATATGGAGTTTGCCTGAAAAGGACAAACTCACAAACGTCGTATTTATGGGTATGGGAGAACCTATGGACAATATTGACGAAGTGCTGAAAAGCCTGGAGATTCTCACTTCCGGATATGGTTTCGGCTGGAGTCACAAAAGGATAACCGTTTCTACAGTCGGCATATTGTCCGGACTGGAAAAATTCCTGAAAAACAGTCAGTGCCGGCTTGCGGTCAGTCTCCACAGCCCATTCGATGAAGAACGCCAGAAACTGATGCCGGCGCAGAAAGCCTTTCCAGTCAAAGAGGTTCTCAAACTGATTGAAGCCGACAGATATGCACAGCGCAGAATCAGTTTTGAGTACATCATGTTTTCGGGCATAAACGATTCCCGGAAACATGCAGCGGCTCTCGTTAAACTGCTCTCCGGAAACGATTTCAGGATAAACCTGATACGTTTCCATAAAATACCCGACAGCCCCCTGTCGCCCTCGGATGAAACAACAATGGAAAACTTCAGGGAC
The DNA here is from genome assembly GCA_031267155.1 of Prevotellaceae bacterium. Taxonomy (GTDB): domain Bacteria; phylum Bacteroidota; class Bacteroidia; order Bacteroidales; family UBA932; genus JAIRLF01. Next base: position 7,499 of record JAIRZR010000366.1, read on the forward strand.
TATCTAAATTCCAAAGGATTATTATGCACAATTCGCTCTTCGAGAGGCGAAGATATTTTCGCCGCATGTGGGATGCTGTCTACAAAAAATTATAAACCGGGATGACGCGACCAGTCCTCAATCCCGGATAATCTGCCCGCCGTGGTCTTTTGTCCTTACTTTTGTGATGATATCCTCAATAAATCCATTTTCGTCAATCTTGAAAGTCGTGCGCAAAATTCCCATATAGGTTTTCCCGTACAGTTTTTTCTCCGCCCACACTCCATAAGCCTGTGCTATTGTTTTGCCGGTATCGGCAATCAGTGGAAAGGGCAGATTATATTTTGCGATGAAACCCGTGTGCGATTTTTCGCTGTCGGGGCTGACGCCAAGTACCGAATAGCCCCTGGCCTGCAGCGCCGGATACGAATCCCGCAGACTGCAGGCTTCCGCAGTACATCCCGATGTATTGTCTTTGGGATAGAAGTACAGCACAAGCTTTTTCCCCTTATAGTCCGAAAGGCGGACGGTATTTCCCGCCTGATCCCTGCCGGAAAAATCCGGAGCTTTGTCTCCCGTTTTCAGCTCAGTCATGTCTATTTAATTTTTGTGTCGGACGGCAGAACAAGTTCCTTGCCCATTTGATATATCTGCATTTTCCCGCTGCAAACTTCTCTGGTTCCGTACAGTAACTGGGCTGTAACTGTTTCGGGTATCCTGTAATATATGTTCCCAATCCTTGCCCGGGTTTTTACGCCTTCGATATAGTTTATTTTTCCCGTGGGAATGATGTTCAGGGAAACGGAGGTCGAGCTTCTTGTCGATTCCGAAAGCGCTCCCTCGGATTCCGAAAAATAGAAAACGGGATAGGATTTTTTATCCAGTGTTTTTTCGGGGGATATATAGAATCTGTAAACCCTGCTTTCGACAAAATGTTTTCCGAGGAACAGCGACAGGTATTCCTTCTCGAGTCTGTTTATTTCCGTCAATGCATCTTTCAGTGAACTGCCGCTGAAAGCGTTGTCGACATCTCCCGTAACAAGTTCGAACCTGCGCTGCCGCAGGTTAAACAGAAATTTGGCGGCCTCTCCGGCTCTGCTGTATGCGTCTCTTTTCTCGACAATGCTCTGCTGAAACGGAATGCTCACAAATCCGGAATCGGTTTTGATTCTTTCCATCATAAATTCCTTTTGCGTTTCAAGTGGCGACGAGGGCAGGCGGTCGGGATACAGCTGATAGTTTTTGGATGGCGAGGGGGAAAAATTCACGATGATTTCCTGCGGATCGTTCAGTGAAAAAATCAAGCCTTCGGACGAAAGCGCAAGAAACGAGGCATTCAAGGTGTTCCTTTCCGCCACAGGCACAGAATACATGTGCTCGTAATCAGCCTCAACTACGGGTTTCATCGAAATTTCCCCGATACTGTAACTCACATCCTCCCTCGCCGAAACGCCTTCGATGGCCAATTGCTCTTCCGCATATCGCACATACGGACCGGGAATATATTTGTCCCTTATTATCTCTACGGAAATTTCAATACTCGTTTTCGGCAATGCATATACCAGGGAATTTTCAGGAATTTCTTTCCCTATTCGCTGAGCAAAAACCTGAACGGATGAAAGAAACAGAAAAATAAATACTAATCTTTTCATTATATAACATTTTTTAATTGGATACAAAAATACACTTTTTTTATAAATACACAGGATAAAATTTAATTGGATACATTCCAAAATGCCGGTTTTAGTTTTAAATGGCATATTTTTGTCTGAATCCTGATTCAGGCTGCGCCGTATTTTGACGTACCGTCATGTTACTTTTGCGGCGGAAATTGATTAATGATTATTTACATGGTTCTACCGTTATTTGTGTGGAAGTAATAAAATCAGGAATATAACAGGATGGCATAAGGAAAAGATTCCGACAAGCCTGTTCGTTTGGAAAAGCATATAACATTGCGGAATCAATAATCTGCTTCATATTATTCGTTTGCAATGTTGTTATATGAAAGACAATTGGAAGAGGGTACAGAAATACTGAAAATTTCAAAATAGCAATCCTCTTTTTTAACGGTGATCTTGACATGCTTCCACACAAATAACGGTAGAACCTCTATTTTTAATCTGAGTTCGGGATAAGAAATGATATAAATCATTACGAATCGGTTATTTGTTGCCCGCAGGGCATCCATATCAATAGAAAACAGCCTTTTCTCTCTCGCAACCCCATCAGGGGTTGAACACCTGCGGCGTTCATGAATGGGCGGGAAATATTTTCTATTGATATATAAGCCCTGACGGGCTATTCTTATCCCGAACTCAGGTTTTTAATTTATACATCTGGGGGCAAATCCCTCGCCTTTAGGCAAAGCTTTGGAAAGTATAGGGCGCTTCAAAAGGGTCGGTGTCCGTCATTGCGAGGGCGCAGCCCGAAGCAATCCAGTGATTAACAGTATTCCGGATTGCTTCGCTTCGCTCGCAATGACGATGTGAGAAACTTTTTGGACGCTCTACACAATAATACACAATTGGGGATGCGTAAGCCTTTAGTCGGCTTTGGCCGACAGTAAACCCTTCGCCTTCAGGCGCAGGCAGTTTAATAGCCAATCTTGAACAGTTTCTTTCCATCAAGCTCGCAAGGAATTGAACTCCTCTGGAGTTCTGACAGTTTTGACGGTCTACCCCCGAGCTGCGCTCCGCTTGCGCGGGGTTATCAAAATTAGACGCCTACGGCGTCAAAAAGACGTGAAGCATTTCTACATTTTATCTCACAATTTTAGCCCATGCACAGTATATTTTCACAATTCAGTCTCAACATCTTCAATAGCTTTTAAAAGCTCCATAAGAATGTTGTATGTATCCATAGTAACTGGAGGAGCTAATTTGGCAAGCATCATTTCTTTTATTTTTTGTAACTGTGATTTGTAAACCAGCTTAAAAATGCTTCCACAATTCCTGAAAGAGTCTTGGATAGCTTGAGTAACGACTTTAATAATATAGGGGTCATTTATACCACTCGCCTTTACATACCCACCAACCCAAAAATCCACATACTCTTGAGCCAGCTTATCCGTATCAATCGGTGTTTCAAACTTAACTTTTTTAGTATCCATATAATATTGTTTATTAATTTTTTCTTAATACTTGTTCCTGTCAGCAATTTCTTTTTGTATCCGTCAATTTCAGTACTCATATCTACATTCTAAATAGAGGTTAATAAATATGAGCGCAAAGTAAATGATTTTTTATTTACAATACAAATCAAAAGAAATTATCAGTATCTAAACGATGTTATGCAACACAAAAATACGCCTGTTTTTATCCTGAAAAAGTGGATTGAATCCTCTAAACACCATTCTACTTCGCCCGAAAATAAGGGGGAATAAGAATTTTTCATTTTTTTTCGTTGTGAAACCGCATAAATCAAATTTGCGGGAAGAATTTTCGTCGCGAAAAAAGCCGTCGCAGAAAAATTTCATGCGCTTTCGTCACGAAAAAACATGAATCAAATTTGCGGAAAGAATTTTCGTCACGAAAAAACACGAATCAAATTTGCAGGATGTCGTTTCGTCACGAAAAAAGCCGCCGCAGAAAAATTTCATACGTTTTCGTCACGAAAAAACATGAATCAAATTTGCAGGATGCCGTTTCGTCGCGAAAAAAGTCGCCGCAGAAAAATTTCATGCGTTTTCGTCACGAAAAAACATGAATCAAATTTGCAGGAAGCCGTTTCATCACGACAAAGAGTCGCCGCAGAAAAATTTCATGCGCTTTCGTCATGAAAAAGGTATGAATCAAATTTGCAGGAAGCCGCTTCGTCGCGAAACAGCATGAATCAAAACTGTCTGAATCGGGATTTATATGATTATGGTATCGCCATGATTTTCCTTAATCGGAGCAATCATTCAGTTCGGAAGACAAAAAATCGGATAATCCGGAGGTAATAAAACAATGGTAACAGACAGAACAGGCGGAGGACAAAACTGTTTGCAGTCCTCAATCCAAAATACTGCAGGAACACATCATAACATTAGCCGGCTTTCAGAAAAAATTGTCTGAAGCATGATTCGTATGATTATCGGATTGCCATGATTTTCTTTTAATCGGGGGAAGCCTTAGCCCTGTAAAATACAAATAAAAATAAGCTTCATGCTGATTATTTTGCCTGATAAAAATATCAAGAATGTTTGTTTTAAAATAAGAAAACAAACATTCCCGAGTATATTGATTAATCTAAAACCTTCTAAGATGCTAATTTATTAACATGCAGGCTCAGACTGCTTTTCAAGTTTGCCGCCTTGTTTTTATGGATAACGTTAATTTTAGCGAGTTTATCCAGCATCGACGAAACTTTAGGTAACAGCTCCAGAGCAGTCTCTTTTTCAGTTGTATGTCTCAATGCTCTAACAGCGTTCCTTGTTGTTTTAGCGTAATACTTGTTGTGCAAACGGCGTACGACATTTTGCCGACTTCTTTTCTTTGCAGATTTATGATTTGCCATAATTAAAATCTATAAAATATTCGTAGCTGGTAGGGGAATCGAACCCCTGTTTCAAGGATGAAAACCTTGCGTCCTAACCCCTAGACGAACCGGCCTCTTTTTCATTTTGCGGGTGCAAAGGTATGTACTTTATTTCATTTGACCAAATATTTCGGGAAAAAATCCTGACTGCCTGATTTGAAAATTGATTAACTTGCTTAATATTAAATGCTCATGATTATTTTTTGTTTCCAGTCCTGTACCCAATACCCTCAACATCGGTATATGCGTTTCGGTGGATTTTGAATTTTGAATTTTGAATTGCCGGACGATCCTTTAATCGGGAAAAATCATGATTCAGACCTTAACCAATAGTTTAAGTGAATCATAAGAAGAACACCGAAGGATCACCGAAGGATTGATAAATGAATTAGCAATAACTAAAAGTTTAAGTTATGTTTTGCGCAAGAATTAATAAGATAAAGGTATTTAATGGAGTTAAGAACTAAGAGTTAAGAATTAAGAGTTTCGCGATGCAAGGCAAGGCAAAAAATCACAGTTCAGACAGTTGCCGGCGCAAGCAATAATTCAAAATTCAAAATTCAAAATTCAAAATTTAGAAAGAGTATGTTTTACGCAAGGATTAATAAGATAAAAGTATTTGACAATCGGGAGGGTTTTCTGTGGTTTAATAAATGTGCGGAGATGCAGATTTACAGCTATGTCAAACCCTTAGAAACTGTTTAAAATTAGAATAAAATATTGGCTATAAGTTGTTTATTAGTGAAATATATCGTATCTTTGTGAATATCAAAGTATAAAGAACGATGACAAATTATTCGACAA
>JAIRZR010000351.1 GCA_031267155.1 Prevotellaceae bacterium
ACGCAGACTGTCACACAGACCAGCGAAATCAAAGACAGAAGCCAAAGCAGGGTGTTTTCCGACTTCAGGAATTCGTCGTATTCATATTCCGAATTGCGGATCTCAAAATCGTATGTTGGATATTCTGCTTTGGGATACGCCGTTCCGGTGATTTCCGCGATTTTGTCCCTGCATGATTTCCAGGCGCCTTTTCTGTATTTGAACAATACTGCAGGCGCGATATCTCTATCCGATGCCGGACGTAAACAGTAAGCTGTTGCTTCGACAGGTACTGTAGGCGACCTGTTGCAGATGTTTTGTATCACACCTTTTACCCGGTATTGCCCGAACGTGCTTTTGAACGATTTCCCTGCGGATCTGTTCCATCCCAGCGCTTTGGCCGCCGTTTCGTTTATCAGTACCTGATTTTCATCATCCGTGCCGTTCAACAACTCCCCTTCGACAGATTTGATTCCGTAGAATGATAAAAACTGTTCCGACACATATAATAAACGCATTTTTACCAGTGATGCGTTTCCGGAGCGTCCGTCCCATTCGACAATATCCATATCCGTCCGGTATATAGCCACGTCGGGTATCCAGGGCAGATAACCTGCAACTGTTTCCGTTATTTCGGGGATCTGTTTTATTTTGTCGTGCAATGCGTTTACATCAATGGGGTTCCAGATAAAGACAGAGCCGCTGTTATCAAATTTAAAGCCCAAATCGGTATTATGAAGGTGATGCATCTGTTTCAGAACTATTGTCGTGCAAAACATAAAACCGATGCTGATTATCAGCTGAACGACAATAGACGCTTTGCGAAACAGCTTACTGTTTCTTTGATGTATGCTTGCGCTCAGCCTCCTGCGGCGGAATATGGCAAGCGTCGTGATGAAAGCCAGCAGCGAAATCAGGACAATTCCGGCAGTGTATGCCGACGATTCGAAATAGATTGCCGACAAATCCATTTTGATTCCGGACGTTTCGCGAAAAGCAGAGCCGGCAGCCTGCATGAAGAATACGCCAAGCAAAAGCGCGGCAAACAGCGATATGAGAAATTCGACCGACAAAAGCGTGAACAGCGATTTGTTCGACGCTCCGAAAACTACCCGCAGTGCAAGTTCTTTCTGCCGTATCTTGAAACGGGCAATAAACAGGCTCAGATAATTGAACAGTGTACACAGGATAAGCAGCGAGCCGGCAATGACAAAAATGATGATGTGCTGAAACTTTACATTGCATTCAGTCTCCGGGTCTTTGTAATATACTGCGGTAAGCGGAATTAGCGACATGTCTTCGAAACGCGGAGCAGAGCCGTCAGATTTTAACCAGTCGAGTATAATCTGTTTGCCGATTTTTTTTCTGAATGTTTTCACATCAACACTGGCGCCGAGTTCGATAATTATATGCTCGTCGCCGGGATAATCCCAGCCTGTAAAATTAAATCCCAGCAGGATGTCGAACGGATAGTTGCTGTGTTCGGACGGTTCTTCCACGACTGCACAAATGGTATAATCCAGCCTGCCATTGACAGCGTTACTGTTATTGATAATTTTACCAACTGGACTTTCGTTTCCGAATAGCTGACGCGCCCTGTTTCGGGTGATTGCTGCTTTCCTGATTCCCGGAATTGTGAAATCCATAGAGCCTTCGACAAGCTTGACATTGAACATGCTTACGAATGACGAATCAACCGTCAAAACACGCATCGGACTTACAATTTCGTCGTCGATCCTGGTCGTGCCGGAATGTGTAAAAATCGCAGATGAATTAACTGTCTCCGGAAAAGTGGTTTTGAGAAATTCCCCAAAAGGGCGGGGGAATCTCTTCCTTTCTCCATTATATAAGCGATACATCCGGCCGGAGTTTTTGAGAGAACTGTCGAAGGTGGTTTCGTACCGTATCCACAAGCTTGCCATGGCGAAGCAGGCAAATCCCACCGCCAGTCCCACGACGCTGATAAGCGTCTGTTTTTTGTATTTCCACAAATTGCGGAATGCTACTTTGAAATAATGCTTGATCATGTTAATGTACAATTTTATGCTTTACCTTACTTTCGATTTTGCCGCAAAGATACTGTTTATTTATTACATAAACCGAATTTCATTTGAACGTGACGACTGGTTTGTAATCCGGTCGAAAGTCGCTGTAAGAAACAATTCGATTCTACTATTGCCTGCAAGCCTTTTAAGGCTTGCACGTGATAATAAATACCGGAATTGTTTCTTACGGTTATCTCGTGCAACTCCTAACGGAGTTGTGCTGTGTCTATTGCCTTGTTTCTATTGATATGCATCCCCCTGCGGGGAATTGAAATGCGGAATTGTGTCGTACATCCTTTGAATAGCTTGTGATATTATACCACGTGCGGGGCAGTTTTGTGCATTGTAAACTGACGCCGTAAGGCGTCAAATATGGGTAACCCCGAACAAGCGTAGCGCAGTTCGGGGTACAGCATACATCTCTCCACAACTCCGTAAGGAGTTGAACAGTTTCTTCCCATCAAGTCCGCAAGGGATTGAACTCCTACGGAGTTCTGACGGAGCTTGGACGGTTTACCCCGAGCTGCGCT
>JAIRZR010000388.1 GCA_031267155.1 Prevotellaceae bacterium
CCGCCGGTTTTACTGTTTTTGTTGCCGAAAGCATTAAAAATCCCGTAATTTAAACTCGAACAGATTAAAGCACCCTCGAAAGCAGAAGCTCCTGCTATTCCACCGGAAAGAGAAGATAAGCCGGTACTCCAAATACGACCACGATTCACACAATGAATAATTCTACCCCCATATGAATAACCACAAATTCCTCCCGCGTTTTCTGATCCTTCAACAGGTGCATTATTTTGACAATCTTCAATAGTACCTCCCTTGTATATATAAGCACATACTGCCCCTGCTCTGCGTCCTGCTATGGATGAATTGGGTCCGATACGTACCTTTTTAATACTTCCTCCCGACATACGGCCAAATAAGCCTGCCAAATTATCATTGTTTACTATAAGGTTAGAAATTAAACACCTGGAACCATCGTAGTGTCCGCTAAAAGGGTGCTCCATTGTTCCTATGGGAATCCAATTTTTAATGTCCCACAAAAAGTCTATATCTTTGATTTGTTTAAAATATTTACCGCCGAATTTACCCTGATTAATGTGGTCTCTAAAATAAACCAAATCATTTGCGTTAAAGATTTGATAGGGGTTTTCTTCACTGCCGTCGCATACAACCGGAACTTGAGAATTAGTGTTGGGTATCGTTTCCTGTCCTTTCAAATAATCAAGAAATACATCCGTTGCGTTGTATGAACTTCCAAAACAGGCAATTATGTTGCCTTGAAACAATTTGGAATCATATCCATCTCCGCCGCCGGCAAGAAAAGCGTCGCAAACAACAACACATTCGTCCGTATCCTGTACTTCTATTCCTTCTGAAGAAAGGACACGTATTACTGTTGTGTCGTTATCTATGTAAAGTATTGCATTAGATGTCTGTAAATAACCGTTTTTATTTGTTCTGCCGCTTGATAACAGTTTCTTCAATGTTGCGCCCGTAAATCGGTATGCTCTCAAATTACCTCCGAACGGTAACGCGTTTCCGGCTTGCAGCTTGGTAATATCGCCCAGGGGCAGTCCCTGACGGATACCGTTGAACTGATTTACTCCAATAACAAATCTTTCGTCAATAGGCAGTGCTGCGCGATATTTAGCGGCATACGAGGCTGTAACCAGGGCGCCGACCTGAGTATAGGTTTTGAAATTTTTTGTCCTGTCATGAATCAACGCTTCTGTTGACTGTACATATACCGAATCCAGCCCATTTATTTTCGTGTAGAACCTTACCCCATATTCAACAGTTTTATTGGCTTTACTGCCGGATACTTTAATGGTATCTCCCTTGATGTAGTTGATTGCTGAAATTTTTGAGTTGTTTACCGTTATCTCAAATTGCAGCTTGCCGATATAACGGCCGTTTGTGCCTGCCTGAATAACAGGAATGTTGTTTATTTTACCCAATACAACATTATGAGAGTGTCCGCTGATAATTGCAGTGATGTTATTGGCGGACGACAAATCCTGTGCATTTTTCTCCATAATTACAGGATTGCCGTCTTTCATTTCTGTGCCGATATGCATCAACAGTACTTTCATATCCGCGTTTCCAATCTCCGATGTGTTGTTTATCAGAGAATCAACAAGATTTTTGTCCGGTGCATCAAATCTGAGATTGCGTATATATTCACGATTGGTTTTTTCCCCGGTTTCAGTTGTTGTAAGTCCGATAAAAGCTATCTTGAAATCAGGTTTTCCGTTAACAGGAATAGTTATTATTTTGTATGGGGAAATTACATCATTGAACGCCTTTGTGGAGTCATGAATATTTGCAGCCACATGCGGAATACTTTTTTTTACCATCTCAAGCAGGAACTCCGTATTCCAGTCAAACTCATGGTTTCCTACTGCCGAAAGTTTAACACTGTCGATATCAAGCATTCCTCTTATTGGGCTGCCGCCTGTAACTTTTGCAAAATAGCTGCCGCTAAAATTGTCGCCGACCGATACGATAACGGAATTGCGATTTGCCTGCTTCACATCTAACAAAGCCTGGGAAAATATCGCCGCTCCGGGTATATTACTGCTGCTGTCTTCGGCAAATGCGCCATGAAAATCGTTGAAAGAAAGGATTGTTACAGTATCTTTCCTTTCTTGAGCTGTAACGCTGCTACATACAAAACACAGTACAAGTATGCAATGATAAAATTTTCGGATGTTTTTCATCTTTTTTAATTTTTAATTGATTCGTATTCTTTTATTTATTCATTTATCTGATAATTATTTTACTCCGTTTCATACCACGGCTTCGGCAAAGTACTCGAGTAGTCTACACTCGCTTTCCAGTAGCAGGCGGTGACAGTGCCACCATTAGACCCTACCACTTCTTCGTTTGGGAAGCCCAAAACATAAAAATCGCCATCCTGTTCGTATGATTTTATTGTCAAATATCCACTCTGGTAAAGCAGCGGTACGAGATTTTGATTTTCGTAGCGATAGTCCATGATGGAGACGGCAGAAATATAGACGTTATCCTCGAATTTGCGGATATCGTAATTTTGGTTTCTCAATGCTTTTGTTAAAAACGTCGGCGTGCCGGTAGCAAACCGGTAGTAGGCGAAATCCAGTTTCTTAAAGGTATTCAATATGCTGAACGGGTTGCAAATATTCTCGCTGTTTTTAACAAAATGGTAGCCATCATAAAGGTCCTTCAGTTTGGCAAATGCTTCGTCGCGTGACATTTTCCTGCGTTCTGCCAGCGCCTGGATTTCGGGTTGAAAATTCTGTAATAATTCTGCCTCGGAAATGCCGCATATTCCCGAAAAATTTTCGTCCAGGCTTATATCTACAAGCTGGTTCAGGTCACTGAAAATGCTGACTTTTGAAAATTTTGTAACCCCCGTTAGCATGACAAAGCGGAGATACCTGGCAGCGCATTTCAACACGCCCTAAAATGTTTTCAGTAAAATTCTGATTTCAGCATTTGAAGTTTCATCTTTCATCGTGTTTACAAGCGGCTTATCATATTCGTCAACGAGAACGACCACTTTTTCCCCTGTCCGTTCATAAGCGCTTTCTATAACGGCTTCAAACCTGCTTGCCAGATTCCCGGTATCGACTTTTTTCCCCCATAAAAGTTCAAACTCCCGCATTTTAACGGATAATCGTTCCGCGACGTTCGCGGCCCCCGTCAGCAATCCGACGTTGAAATCCAGGTAAATGACAGGGTATCTCGTCCATTCCTTTTCCAGCCCGGCGATTTTCAGTCCTTCAAAAAGTTTGCGTTTCCCTTCAAAATAGGCCTTGAGCGTGGAAAGAAACAGGCTCTTTCCGAACCTGCGCGGGCGACCGAGAAAATAGAGGCAGGCTGTTTGGGTCAATTGATAAACATACCGCGTTTTATCTACATAAAGACAATTTTCTTCACGGAATTTCTCAAAATCCTGTATGCCAACGGGCAGTTTTCTTGTTGTGTTCATGATCAATAATCTTACACGTGCAAAAGTAGTAATTTTTCTCCAGCACCTCAAAAAAAGATTTAGCCTTTTGCCATTCCGTAGTTTCAACTACTGAATGCAACTTTTTTGTTTTGCAAATATAGGTAAAAAATTTCTTTAGGTGAATAAAAATTTAAATTAGCTCTTGGTCTGTTATTTATTTTATGTTGTATTT
>JAIRZR010000398.1 GCA_031267155.1 Prevotellaceae bacterium
ACTCTGAAAGTTCTGCCTTTGACTACGTCGAACTTGCGTTTCAGGCAGTTTTGTCTGCGCACAGATTCTGCAGGTCGATGACCTGCGGTTATGAAAATCCGGCTTTTCAAGCCGTTTTCCGGGATGGAAAACAGTCCCATACCATAATTTATGGGTGCAAATTTTAAAATTTACCCCTGGATTTTTAACACCCCATCCTTCGGGTCCGAAGGTTCGAAATACAGCATTCACCGCTTGCCTATGAACAATTGTTATGGCGCTTAAAATTAAGGAAATGGTGATCATTCCCGCTTTTAATTTTTAATTTCTTGCCAAATAATGCATTAATTTGACTTGTTATATAGATACTAAGGCGAGGGATTTCCTCCTGATGTGTAAATTAAATAGAGACGCCTTCTATTTTCGAGAATTTGTTTTTAAACATTTCGAGCGAACTTCGTCTGACCTGCAGTTCGATATGGCAGATCATTTCAAATTCCTGTTTCACTATTTCGAGATGTTCATCCTTAATAATTTTCATGACCTCATTCATCGCCAAATAGTCAAACTCAAGGGAAAAGCCGGCTTTATCCTCTTTTTCTATTATTTCGGCATTTTGTATTGAATCGGCTGCTGCCGAACGGTATGCGTTGATCAGTCCGGGTATGCCGAGCTTGACGCCTCCAAAATACCTGACGACGAACACAGCCACGTTTGTCAGATTATTGGAAAGCAGTTGTCCCAGAATAGGTTTTCCTGCCGATCCGGAAGGTTCTCCGTCATCCACAGCCCTCCACAAATCTCCCGTAACCCCCAGGCGGTAAGCATAACAGTGATGTCTGGCGTCGTAATATTTCTTTTTCAGTTCGAGAAGATGCAGTTTCACCTCGTTTTCGGAAGAGACAGGACAGGCAAGAGAAATGAACCTGCTTCCCTTTTCCCTGTACAGACCCTCCGAAACCGAAGATATTGTGAGATAACTGTCAAGCATTGACGTCCCTGTATTTGCGGTTTTCGACTGCTACAGTCCTGTTTCGTCCTTTACATCTCCCGGAGGAAATACCGGGAACATATTCTCCCTCATCCAGGTATTTGCCTCTACCGGAGTCATTTTCCAGCCCGAATTGCAGGTTGAAACGATTTCGATAAAGGAAGTTCCCTTTTTCAGCTTCTGGCTTTTGAAGGCCTTTATCACTGATTTTTTGGCTTTTCGTTCGGCAGCAGGGGTATCGACGGACTGTCGCGTTGCATAGACCACTCCCGGCAGCAGAGCCAGCATCTCGGTGATTTTCATCGGGAATCCGGACGATATATGCGATCTGCCCCTGGGAGTCGTTGCCGTTTTCATGCCTTCCAGAGTTGTCGGCGCCATCTGTCCGCCGGTCATGCCGTAGATGGCGTTGTTCACGAAAATAACCGTGATATTGTCGCCCCTGTTGCAGGCATGAACAATTTCGCCCGTACCGATCGAAGCCAGGTCGCCATCGCCCTGGTATGTAAACACATACTTTTCGGGATAAAGCCGTTTGATTGCCGTTGCCAGCGCCGGAGCACGTCCGTGGGCGGCTTCCTGCCAGTCGATGTCAATATAATCGTAGGCAAGCACGGCGCATCCAACGGGAGAAATTCCGATAACCTGTTCCTGAATATTCAGTTCATCAATTGTTTCGGCAATTATCTTGTGTACTGTTCCGTGACTGCAGCCCGGACAATAGTGCATCTCCCTGTCGAGAAGCAGCCTGGATTTGGCATATACTTTATTTTCAGGCTTTATTATATCAGATATATTCATGTTCATTTATTTACCGTAACCATATTTTTTTATGTCCCTGGACGTCTGCCGACTCAAACGTTCCATTTTCAATGCTCCCGAGCAGCTTCAGTACATCTTCGGGAGAAGGCAGCATCCCTCCGGTTCTTCCGTGAAAATACAGTGGAACCCTGCGCCTTACAGCTAAGGAAACATCCTCGGTCATCTGTCCGGCGCTCATTTCCACAACCAGAATGCCCTTTACCTGCGGCACAAGTTTTTCGATGATCTCATAAGGATAGGGAAACAGGGTTACGGGTCTTATCAACCCGACTTTAATTCCCTCTTCCCGGGCAAGTTCCATTGCCTTTTGACTTACCCGCGCCGACAATCCGTAGGCAATTATAAGGTATTCGGCGTCTTCGCACAGCAGCGACTCGTATCTTACTTCACTGCGCTCTATTTCGGCATATTTCTCCTGCAGTTTCAGGTTAAACTGTTCCTGCCTGTGCGGATCCAAATCCAGTGAAGTTACGATATTGCGTTTTCTGTCGGGAGTTTTGCCTGTTGAAGCCCAGTCGCCGTGAAGCTTTACGATTTCTTCGTCCGTCCATCTTGGCTTGACGGGACTGAGTTCCACCTTTTCCATCATTTGACCTATAACTCCGTCGGACAGTATTATGACCGGAGTTTTATACTTGAATGCCAGATCGAAACTCAGCTCTACAAAATCGTTCATTTCCTGAACCGAGGCAGGCGCAAGAATTATGGTCCTGTAATCGCCATGCCCTCCTCCCTTGGTTATCTGAAAATAATCCGACTGGGCGGGCTGTATTGTTCCAAGTCCCGGTCCTCCCCTCATAATGTCCACAATGACGCAGGGCAGCTCGGCGCCTGCAATATAGGATATTCCTTCGGTCATCAGGCTTATGCCGGGGCTTGACGACGAGGTCATCACTTTTTTCCCGCAACCGGCTCCGCCATACAGCATGTTTATTGCCGCGACTTCGCTTTCCGCCTGTAAAACAATCATTCCCGTATCTGTTTCGGGATCTTTTTCCATCAATGTCTCCAGTATTTCCGACTGGGGAGTGATTGGATAACCGAAGTATCCGTCACATCCGCAACGAATTGCCGCCATGGCAATGGCTTCGTTGCCCTTTAACAGTATTTTCTCAGCCATTACCTTCCAGTTTACTGTTTATAAAAATCTTATCTCTCATATCTTTACTCTGTACACTGTTATAACCGTATCGGGACAAACAACAGCACAATTGGTACATCCCGTACAGTTTTCGGGATCTTCCATGTATGAATAATTGTAGCCTTTTCCATTTACCTGTCTGGATAGGGCTATAGTCCCCGTAGGACAATTTACTATACAAACGCCACAGCCCTTGCACAGTTCAACATCAACTTCAATAACGCCTTTTACTGCCATAATATCATTCTATTCCATTCTTTTAACATGTATAAACACATATTTTGCACGCGCAAAGGTAACATATATTTATTATATAAACCGAATTTCATTTGAATAGCGTGTTTGTTATACAGATTTTTGTTCATTATACTGCGCACATCGTAATTTTGTGCGATGATTTATGCAATTACAATGTAGAGATGTAGCATGCCACGTCTTTGCAAAATAATGGATAACGAACATTCGACCTGCTCGGCGAAAAGACGTGGCATGCCACGTCTCTACATTTTTATCCTGTGAATGTGGCGAGTGTATGTCATTGCAGGCTTCACAACCTTTTACAGGCATAATGACTTCTTTAGATATCTCCAAAAAAGAAAACTGAAACACAGTGTTTCTATTTTTTTATATCACAATCTTAGTCCGCGCGCAGTATAGAAGGCGTTTTATCGGATTGTTCAAATGAAATTCGGTTTATGCAATAAAAATATGTTACCTTTTCCATAAAAATTTCAGAAATATTCAAAAAACTGTTTAGACGTTAATTGCATCTGATACGGGATTCGAGATAAAAAAGTATTTAAATAAAGTCTAATTTCTTAAAAGTTGCGCCCGACACGAATCAGAGATATTAAAATGAGAAAATCATTAATTTTAGCAATTATGCTTTTATTGGCAAGTACAACAGTTGCTTTTACACAAGTTAAAGAAGTAAAAGGAGTTGTATGCAGTATTGTTTGCTATGAAAATTGTGAAAAACAATCTGACAGCGAAAAGACCTATGGTTTTGAGTACGAGAATTTGAACAGGTTCGCCATAATTGTGGAAGCAGAAAAATGGCGTAATGCGCTTGGACTACCAGCCGGATTGCCGGAATGTATTGTAGAAACAAAAGTGTTTCTTATAAAACCCGGTGAAAAATATATTTGGAAAGTAAATATGTCCGGAGAAATCGGAGGAGAAATCAGTTCTACATTAGGAAGAGTACCTTTAGCAAAAGGAGCTTTTTATACAAAATTCAAGGCGTTTAAACACAAATAAAGTAAGACAGCGTCTGCAAATCCTTACATTATTAGTGAAAAAGCTGAAAAATTCAGAGAGGCTTACTGAAAAGGTAAACAGTTTTATCAGTCAAAAACGGTTAGGGCAATCCCCTAATCGTTTTTTTAATGATTCACGAGTCCACCATCTGAGTTAAAAATTAAAAGTTGAGTGGCGTTATTTGACGTTAAAAACAAAAGCAAAAGTATTTATATATATTTTCGGCAGGGAGAAAAACCGACAGTCTGGCTCACTGTCTCCACCCCCGTCGGTTTCATTTATTGGGCAATGCACATTCAAAGACAGTTGTATCCCTGTTCGGAGAGATGGCATACAGGATTCCCGATGAAAGGATTAAGTATCTTTTTCTTCAGACGGATGCATGTTTCTTCAATGCTTCCTGTCTGGAACAGTCGATGAGTTTGTTTGGATAAGAAATAGCAGAGTCGTTAAAAAACGGGCATACACAAATTTTCAGTCAGTCTTTACTGGCAATCATATTTCAAGGCAGATCTGTTTAGAAGCTATTGCACTGTATAACAGTAACTGGTCACATGGATTGCCATGCTTTGGGATTACGGATATACACCGGGATATACAGAATTTCGACAGACCTGCTCACAGAATATTTAAGCGATATGCCATACTCAGCGCCATTTACACTCCTGTAAGTACAGATCGAATCCTGTCTGTTTGCCTTTACAAGAACAAGAGTGTCATTATCTGCGCCAAAAATGGCATTGGCAAATAAATACAGCGAATCGCCGCTTATTTTCAGCTTTACTTCCGACAATTCTCTGTTGTCGGACTGACGGTAAAGCTTGCCTTCCCATGTTTTTCCCTTTATCCGCTCCGACGAACAGGATTGAAACAGGATGGGAACTAAAAATACAAAATAAATTATACGTCTCATTTGATTTATTATTAACTGTTTCAGCTATAATGGAATTTTATCGGAATATTCATC
>JAIRZR010000419.1 GCA_031267155.1 Prevotellaceae bacterium
TATTCCGTAATTGTATTTGGCAAGAGGCGTCCGTTCGGTCAACTGCCGCAAAACATGGCGGTTTTCCACTTCGCACAAACCGATGACATGCGGAATCCTGCCTTTGCCCGCCGCTGCAATTGTCTTGTAGATATTGTTTCTTTTCCTGATAAACCGCTGCATGTTCCAGTGATTTGCTCCTGCGGGAGTAAATGCATCATCGTCCGTATTCGGGTCGTCCATGGTATCGAAAAAGTTTTCCACATTGTAGAACATCACCTTGAAATCCTGCGAATGGAGACCGTTCGCGGACACAATCAGCAATGCAAGGAGGATGTTTTTCATATCATGCGATTCACCAATCAGTTATAGAGCAAATCATTAGGCGTATATATGCCGTTTTCCTTTCTGTCCGTTTCCCTCACGAACAGGACCGGAATTACAGTCCTGTTTTTCAGGAAAGGAAGCCGCTCAGCCTGTTCTTCGAGTTCCTTAAACATGCCTTTTGCTCCATACACTTTTTCAGCCCATATACAGTTTCCGACCAGCATATAGTTTCCGTCAAGGGATTCCGCCAGTATGTCCAGTCCTGTCGGCTTTTTTGAAGACTCCCACCATTTGCATGCCGGCTTGAATGCGATTCCGTTGAATTTCATTGATGTTACGGCCTGACGGCAGGTGCGTTCCCACATGTACGACACATACGCTTTGAACTGCTTTTGTATCTGGCTTATAACGGGATCGATGCGTCCCGATTCTATCATGGAACGGTTCGGCGTTACAAAGCTGAAATAAAAACGGACGAAGGGATCCGAAATCCGGTACATGCTTTTCTTGGGATTACGGATTTCGCTGAACGATACTTCTCTCTCTATATATCCGAGCGACAGCAGTTTATCTATGGGAGCATTCAGGCTTGTAGACGGTTTTCCCATCATTTCGGCTATTTCGGACAAGCGGTTATATCCGGATGCAATCAGGGATATTATGCTGAACGACTGCGCTATATCACGCATGTCGTCTAAAAACAGTTTTGTCGGTTCGCCGTAAAGAATGCCCTGCGGCGAAAGTACATGATTTCTCAGCGCATCTTCCAAAGACTTTTCCCTGAGCCGCAGATCCCAGTAAAAGGGACTGCCTCCCCATACGCTGTATTCCTCAATCGCTTCAATGGCAGAACAGTGCATCGCCTGTCTGAGCTGGGAGGCTTCCATAGCCTGTATCTTAAAGACTTCATTCGCGCGACCGTACAGCGGCGACGAACTGCCGGACACAAGTTCTTCCATCAGCTGCTGGGACGAACCGCATATAATCAGATTGAACCGCCTGTTCCATTTGTTGTCAAACACTTTGGATATGGTGTCGGGCAATCCCGGATCGCTTTTTACCAGATAGTGAAACTCGTCCATACATATATTTATCCTCCTTTCAATCCGGAGATTCAGGTTTTCGAACAGCGAAGTCCAGTTTGGATAAATTACCTTGTCAAATCCGGGTATCTTGCCGGCAACTACTCCGGCAAACTGTGAAATCTGGTGTCTCGTTTCCGTCTGGTCGGCAACATAATACAGGTCGTCCTTCTCCAGCATTTGCCTGACAAGCGTCGATTTGCCATAATTGCGCCGCCCGTATATGACTATAAACGCGGTGTTCGCATTGGTCATGGCATTTTTCAGGCGCTTCTGTTCATTATATCTGTTTATTAACTGCATATTTTTTTAAAAATTAAATGTCTCAATTGTGAAGTTTGTCTATCTTATAACCTTAATTAAATTATCGCCGGCAAAATTACAGGTTTTTCGTGAATTGGCAAACTTTTTTACCTTCCGCCTGTAATAATAGCTGTAAATTTCGGTAAAAATAACCTCAGAATATAGTATAAACCAAGCGTAAGCAATATAACTAAAGTAACATTCAAAAAATATAAACCGGTGCAGGCAAAATCAGTTGCGGGCTTAATCAGTATATAACTTTTAGAGTTAAGAACTAAGAACTAAGAGTTAAGAGTTAGCTGGCGCGCGTAAGCCAACTTTTAGTTCTTAACTCTTAGTTCTTAACTCTGAAAGTATTTTCATAGCATTCCGTCTTGACACAGCATCCGTTTCCGCATAATCATTCAGAGAAGGCTTGCTGATGCGGGCTGTTGTTTCCATTGTTTCCGATATAAGGGCGTATATGCCGGGGTATTTCAGTTCACCGTTCAGGAAAGCCTGCACGGCTATTTCATTAGCAGCGTTCATGATACATGGCGCCGTACCTCCGGCGCGGAGTGCTTTGTAGGCGATATCGAGGCAGGGGAATTTTTTGAAGTCGGGTTCCGCGAATGTCAGTGCCGGATAATCGGCGAAATCCACACGTTTAACCCTGCATTCCAGCCTGTCGGGATATGTAAGAGCATACTGTATCGGGATTTTCATGCTTGGTTCCCCGAGCTGGGCTTTGATGGCGCCGTCCCTGAACTGCACCATCGAATGGATTATCGACTGCGGATGCACAAGCACCTTGATATCGCATTCCGGCGTCGAGAAAAGCCAGTGCGCTTCAATGACTTCAAAGCCCTTGTTCATCATTGTTGCGGAATCGACGGTTATCTTTGCGCCCATGTCCCAGCGGGGATGCTTCAGCGCCTCGTCCCTTGTTACATACGCGAGTTTTTCTTCGGGAAGGTTCAGGAACGGACCTCCCGAAGCAGTCAGGTATATCCTGTCTATCGGCGAATATTCTCCCGAGAGGCACTGGAAAATCGCCGAATGTTCCGAATCGACGGGAATCACCGGAACCCCGTACTGTGCAGCCAGACTCATCACCAGTTCTCCTGCCACGACCAGAGTTTCCTTGTTTGCCAGGGCGATGAGCTTGCCGGCTTTTATAGCCCTGATGGTCGGCATAAGTCCCGAATATCCGAGCAGCGCGATCAGCGCTGTGTCGATGCTGCCCTGGGCTGCCACCTGTTCCACAGCATCGTTTCCCGCATATACCTTTACTGGATAATCCCTTAACGAATCCGAAACCTGCCCGTACAGGCTTTCATTGGCTATTACGACCGCATCCGGCTGAAATTCGATTGCCTGCCTGACAAGCAGTTCCGCATTGTTGTTTGCCGTGAGCGCCTCGACGGAAAACAGGTCGGGATGTTCCGCGACGACTTCCAGAGCCTGCGTCCCGATCGAGCCTGTCGAACCTAAAATTGCTATCCGTTTCTGCATATAATCAAAGATTTATCATTATTATTATCAGTAAATAAACAGGCTGATTCCCATCAAAGCCATTCCGGCAACCAGGCCTATTATCGACACATGATGTTCGCCGTATTTTTGAGCGCTGGGCAGCAGTTCGTCCAGCGAGATGAATACCATGATTCCGGAAACCGCCGCCAGCACCGTCCCGTTTATCGCGGGCGACCAATAGGGCATCAGGAAAAAGAATGCGATTATCGCGCCAAGCGGCTCCGACAGTCCCGATGCAAACGACAGCCAGAACGCCTTCCGCCTGCTTCCGGTAGCATGATATATCGGGACGGCGACGGCAATGCCTTCGGGAATGTTGTGAATGGCAATGGCGATGGTAATGGGAATGGCGATGTCAAGTCCGCTCAGGGCGGAGGTAAATGTCGCGATGCCTTCGGGAAAATTGTGGATGGCGATGGACATGGCAACGACGATTCCCGTCCTGCCCAAGCCCGTTTTCCTGTCCATCTCCTCCACGCCGAGCAGTTCGTGGGGATTGTTCGCCTTGGGCACAATAAGGTCGATCGCGGCAATCAGAGCCATGCCCCCGAAAAAGGCAAGCAGCAGATACAGTTCGCCGTACCTGTCGCCGAATGTGGATATGAGCGCACGTTTCGCTTCCGGCATCATCTCCATGAAGGAAATATAGATCATCACGCCGGCGGAAAAGCCGAGCGATGCGCACAGGAATTTGGTGTTTGTCCTTTTTGCCAGCAGGGAAATAAAACTGCCTATCCCCGTTGACAGTCCGGCTATCAAAGTCATGATGAAGGCTGTCCGGATATCGTCGAAATTCAAATCCATATCGTTCCTTTAAGTTTAAGCCCTCCTTACCGCTATTGATTTCCCGTATAAAAAGTCCTTCAAATCGGGAATGTCCACAATCCCGTAATGAAAAATCCCCGCAGCGAGGGCGGCGCTTGCCCCTGTCAGGCGAAACACGTCGAAGAAATCCTCAGCCCTTCCCGCGCCTCCCGAAGCTATCACCGGGATATCGACGGCGGCGCTGATGTCCGCGGTTATGTCGATTGCAAATCCGTTTCGCGTGCCGTCGTTGTTCATCGAGGTTAAAAGGATTTCCCCGGCGCCGAGCTTTTCGGCGTTTAAAGCCCAGTCCAGGGTGTTTATCCCTGCCGGAGTGCGTCCGCCGTTGACATAAACCTGCCATTCGTTATCGACATGCTTCGTGTCTATTGCCACAACGGTACACTGCTTTCCAAATTCCGCAGCTATTTCCGAGACAAGAGCGGGTCTCTTTACGGCAGCCGAATTGACGCTGACCTTGTCGGCGCCCGCACGGATAACGGCTTCCGCATCTTTCAGCGAATTGATTCCGCCGCCAACGGTAAAGGGAAGATTGATCTCTTTTGCAATGCGTTCGACCAGACGGACAAATGTTTTCCTGCCCTCGACCGTTGCCGTGATGTCGAGGAAAACAAGTTCGTCGGCTCCCTGTTCAACATATTTTTTTGCCAACTCCACGGAGTCGCCGGCGTCTTTCAGATCTATAAAGTTCGTCCCCTTGACGGTTCTGCCATCCTTCACGTCCAGGCACGGTATGATTCTTTTCTTTAACATAACATTTTCTAATTACCGGTGCAAAAGTAAGGATTATTTATTGTATAAACCGAATTTCGTTTGAACAATCCGATAAAATCCAGTAAAATGTCTTTTTTTGCAAAAAAAAAAAAATAGACGGATACGGCAGCGCAGTCGAAAAATCATTAAAAAAAGCGGCAAACCAAATGTTTACCGCTTTTACCTGTTTGCGATTTTCTGTCTTCCGTGTTACTTTTTCGCGTTCAGTTCCGCGTGCAGGCGTTCGATTTCCTGACGCTGGCGTTCTATTTCCCGCATTTGCGCTTCAAATTCTTCGTAATGCTGACGGTCGAGAGCGGCGGCGAGGTCTTCGGTGGTGAATATCGAAGTGCAGCTTCGCGACGTTGGCAGCATGGATCGCCGCAGTCTGTTTTACTGGAGCAGGGAGTATGTCGAGGGCATCAATGCCGGACAGGACTATCATGAACTTCCCCGTGTGATTGCCATAAACATACTCGGCGTCGAGTTTCTTCTTCTGGACGAAATGCATGCAAGCTTTCATCTGTGGAAAGACAGTCACAGGGATTATCTGCTCACCGACGCGCTGGAACTGCACTTCATCGACATGGTAAAGTTCGGACGGCTGAAGGAAAGGGATATAGAAAATAACCTTCTTCACCGCTGGCTGACTTTTTTTGACAAAAATGCGAATG
>JAIRZR010000443.1 GCA_031267155.1 Prevotellaceae bacterium
AATGTGACAATCCTCCTGTTCTCCATCAATTTCTTAAACACCGTATCGTATATCGGATTGGCGATAATAAACGGTTTTACTGCTGTTTGATCCTGTTGCTCTGTACTCATAATCATATTTTTTATATTCTTACAGGGCGCAAAATTATTAATTATTCTTTAATATTTTTTTACCTGAACGTTAATACCATTACTCCAGTGTCTTTTTCGGATGATTTGTTCTTACCTGCAAAGGGTTTGCGCTGATTTCATCCTGTATCTGCCTGTTACCGTATATTTCCGTTGCAAGGAACAGGGCGTTTCTCAGGGATACGGGCGTGGCGATTCCCTTTCCGGCAATATCGTATCCTGTTCCGTGCGCAGGCGAAGTCCTGACTGCAGGCAGTCCGGCGGTATAGCTCACTCCCCCAGACAGTCCGATGGATTTGAACGGTATCATTCCCTGATCGTGGTACATTGCAAGAACTGCGTCAAAGTTTTTGAATTCTCCGGAAGCGAAAAATTCGTCGGACGGATATGTGCCGAACGCGAGTATTCCCTTTCTTTTGGTTTCCTCTATTGCCGGACAGATAATCTCCGTTTCTTCCTTCCCCGGCGTGCCGCTGCTCCCGCCGTTGGGATTGAGCGACAAAACGGCTATGCGCGGCGCGCGGATCAGGAAATCGTTTTTGAGGGAATTGTCGATAATGGAAATCTTGTTCATTATTAAATCCCTGTTTATGGTCTCCAAAACTTCGCTTAAGGGAATATTGGCGGTAACGAACCCGATCCGCATCAGTTCGTTGATCATCATCGTCGCGTAGTCATTGACGCTGAACTTGTCTGCAAAATATTCGGTATGTCCGGGAAAGTCGTATGTCCCGGAATGTGTTACCGATTTGTTTATCGGACAGGCGACTATCGCGTCGATCTTGCCTGTCTGCAAATCCTCGACTGCCATGTCCAAAGCCTTAACGGACGAAATCCCCGACAGTTGCGAAGGAAATCCTATCTCGACCTTAACATTGTCGGCAACGTTTATAATGTTTGTTTTTTTGACATTGGCTTCGTTTGCATCATTAATGATGTTGAAATTGAAATTCTCCATGTCCAGGGCTTTCCTGTAATAAGCGGCGGCTTTCGACGAGCCGTAAATGATGGGGACAAAAAACTCATTCATTGCAACATCGGAAAATGTCTTCATTATTATTTCGTAGTTTATCCCGTTGAAGTCGCCGTGCGTTATGCCTATCCGTATTTTTTCTTTCATACTGTTGAATTATGTAATAAAATTTTTGCGAAAGGTACGGATATTTTGATTATTCATGCAATATTTTTATATCTGCATGTATTTTAGCTATCTGCACGGACGGATTCGCAAGCCGTGCAACATGAATAAAGCATAATTGAACGGTTTTTCGATGCGGTTTTAGCGGTACACGCGGTGACTGTAAAGTTTGTGCATGCTTACCTGTCTACAGCAAAAAACTTACGATGCCGGTGTTGAGTTTCAAACGAAGCTTGATTTGGATGAGATTGCAGAAAAAGCGGCGATTTTTGATTTTTATCGTGCTGAAAACAGGGTTCATATCAAGCCAGCTAAAAAAAATAGCATTAGTTATCAATGACTTAATATTTTTTTTAACAAAAAGCCTTGGCGAATCAAAATAATATATACTTTTATGTCGGAAATAACAGTGCGTATATGCAGGATAGTAATATTTTTTGATATGTCTTATAATAAAGTAATTCTAATTGGAAATGCGGGTAAAGATCCGGAAATCCGCCACTTGGACAGCGGAGTGGCAGTAATAACCTTACCTGTTGTAACGACAGAGCGTGTGAAAGACCGCAATGGAGAATGGCGGGAAATGTCGGAATGGCATAATGTTGTTTTTTGGCGGGCTTTGGCTGAATCGGTCGAAAAGTATGTCAGGAAAGGCACTCAGATTTTAGTTGAAGGCAAACTCAGAACCAGATCATGGGAAGATCAAAACCATCAAAAAAAATATACTACCGAAATTGTTGTCGAAACTCTTAAAGTATTAAACCGCAGAGAAAATAATAATTTTCAACAAAATGGTCAACAGGATATTAAGTCGATAATAACTGCTGTTGCGGATAGTCAGACCAATGATGAAGTTGACCGTCTACCTTTCTGAAGACCTAATAACTGTACTTAGAAAACCGACTTTATCAGGATTTTGAAAAGATGACCCCGGTTACACTCCGGGGCTTTTTCAAAGAGAAAAGGAACTGTTTCTGCCGGGAGTGTCGATTAAAATCGCCATATCCGTTGAAAATAAACCGGTCGCGTGCAGAAAAATGGAGATACTGTTTTGAACTGTTTATGCCCGACCTCATTTTAGACCGCATTAGTATTCAGGTAGATTTCAATGAAATAAATATTTTTTTTAAAAAAATGAAACAAATCTGATACTTTTACGTAGAAAGGATGTTTTTTTGTATTAAATATAAAGATAAGTATGAAACTATCGCAATTTAATTTTAAGCTGCCACCGGAGTTGATAGCAAAATATCCTTCGAAACACAGGGACGAATCCCGTTTAATGATTATAAAAAGAAAAACGGGAGAAATAGAACATGGTATATTTAAAAGTATAATCAACTATTTTGATGAAAAAGACGTGTTCGTGGTTAATAATACCAAAGTGTTTCCCGCACGCCTGTACGGAAATAAGGAAAAAACGGGAGCGGATATAGAGGTTTTTCTTTTGAGGGAACTGAACAGGGAACAGCGTTTATGGGACGTTTTGGTCGATCCCGCAAGGAAAATCAGAATAGGGAATAAACTCTATTTCGGGGATAACGACGCAATAATTGCCGAAGTTATTGACAATACGACCTCAAGAGGGCGTACGCTGCGTTTCCTTTTCGACGGAAATTACGACGAATTTAAAACGGCCCTGTTCAAGCTGGGCGAAATGCCTCTGCCGCGCTGGGTCCGTAAAAAAGTGGAGTCCATCGACGAAGACCGTTACCAGACCATTTACGCCAAACACGAAGGCGCTGTTGCGGCTCCTTTTGCAGGGCTTCATTTCAGCAGGGAACTGCTGAAAAAGTGTGAAATCAAGGGCGTTGACATTGCCGAAGTTACTCTTCATTTGGGTCTGGGCAGTTTCAGGGAAATCGACGTCGAAGATTTGAGCAAGCACAAGATGGATTCCGAACAGATCAATATCCCCGAAGAAACGGAGGTTATTGTAAACAGCGCCAAGGATATGGGTAAAAAAATCTGCGCCGTCGGAACAACCGTTCTGCGAACGATGGAAAGCTCATATACAACCCGCGGATATCTGAAATCGTATGACGGCTGGACAAACAAGTTTATTTTTCCGCCATACGAATGTGTTGTACCTGACGCTCTTGTAACAAATTTTCACCAGCCGCTGTCCACCCTGCTGATGACAACCGCTTCTTTCGGAGGATATCACACGGTAATGAATGCATACTCGATAGCAGTGAAAGAAAAGTACAAGTTCGGGGCTTATGGAGACGCGATGCTAATCATTGATTAATTATTGATTAAACCCGATGAATTACTATTTTGCCGCTGATGTCCATCTTGGTTTGCCTCCCGAAGAAGATTCCCGGAAAAGGGAACACTGTTTCGTGGAATGGCTGGACAGTATCAAATCCGATGCAAAGGAAATATTCCTTTTGGGAGATATTTTTGATTTCTGGTTTGAGTACAGGAAAGTTGTACCGAGAGGATTTGTCAGAACCATGGGAAAAATCGCCGAACTCAGCGATTCTGGAATCCCCGTGCATTTCTTTGCAGGAAACCACGATCTTTGGGTAAGCGATTATCTGCAATCCGAACTGGGAGTTATTTTTCATCCAAACGATTATACCGTAAATCTTTGCGGATATAAATTCTGCCTGACGCATGGAGATGCGATCAATACAGATGACAGGAGTCACATGATGCTGAGATGGATATTCACGAACAGAAAGTTGCGGAAACTGTTTGCAGGGATACATCCCTACATCGGCTTGTCTTTCGCACATGCATGGTCGAAAAGCAACAGGAAAAAACACGGCAGAATTGACTTCAGTCTCAATAATCCCTATTATACCAGGGCATGTGAAATGGCTAAAATGCAGAATTTCGACTTTTTTGTCATGGGACATTTGCATGTGCCTGTAAATATCCCGGAAAACAATTTCAATTTTATTGTGCTTCCCGACTGGTTTTCGGGTGGAGGATATGCGGTTTTTGACGGTAAAGAAATGAAAATTATAAATTTAAAATAAAATATTAAATGAAAGTAGAACAGAACAGAGTGGTTTCCCTGAGCTATCGGCTCGAAACCGACGGCGATGTAATTGAAGTGGTAACAAAAGAAAAACCTGCGCAATTTATATATGGCGTAGGATATTTGCTCCCGAAATTCGAAGAACAGATAGAGAATATGAATACAGGCGACAAGTTCGATTTTGTCCTGCAAGCGATTGAAGCTTACGGCGAAATAGATGAACAGGCTATTTTCGATCTCCCGAAAAACGCCTTTGAAATTGATGGTGAATTTGACGATCAATATATCGAAGTCGGCAAAAGTATTCCAATGCAGGATCAGGAAGGAAATCGCCTGTATGGAACAGTTGTGGAAATCGGCGACACTACGGTTACCATGAATTTCAATCATCCCTTAGCCGGAAACGTATTGCATTTTGAAGGTGAAGTGGTAGATGTTCGTGAAGTAACTCCCGAAGACCTGTCGGAAAGCTGCAGTTGCGGATGCGGATGCCATGACAATGATTGCAGCGGGTGCGAGGAAGAAGGTTGCGACTGCGAAGGCAATTGTGAAGATATTAATTGATTTTATATAAGTCCTGCCTTTCAGGCAGTTTTATCTGCGCACAGATTCCGCAGGTCGATGACCTACGGTTACGAAAATCCGGCTTTTCAAGCCGGGGGGTGTCCAAAAAGTTTCTCACGTCGTCATTACAGGCGAAGCGAAGCAATCCGGAATACTGTTATATAAATTTGGGTTAATTCTTTTTTTGAGGTGCTATGTTACCTTTGTTTCCTTAAATTCGAATAATCAATGGGACGCAGTAAGAAAGAACGGCAGCCAATAGAGCATTTATTTTCAACAGCGATGAGTATGCCTGTGCCCTCGCACATACTGGCGAAGTAATTGAAAAGCCTCTATATGTATTTAAGGCAGAGCATATTGGGGAAACATGAGTATAGACGACAGGGTAATTGGCCATGACGGTTTTTACGATATTGAGCAATGATGATACGGGCAGGATAGCCCTGACGGTTGAGAGTACGCGGGCCGCAGATGTGGAACAGTCAATGGAGAAATTTGGTCGCGACCTGCATAAAATCAAGAATGTGAGCATGGATATGAGTCCGATTTATGCAATGGTTTTCAATGATTTAATTCCACAGGCAGTACAGGTAATCGACAGGTTTCATGTAATAAAATATGTATATCAGGCAGTTTGCGATGTACGTTCGAGAACTGTAAAAGAGCTGCAGCAACAGCTTTCAAAAGGTAAAAAGCGAAACGAAGAAGACAAGGTTAAACGGTAAAATCAAACGTTTTGCTTCCAACAATTACGGAATCAAAGACAAAGATTTTTTTATGTACAGAACGGCTAAATATTTTTCATAGCACCTCAAGAAAAGAATTAACCGATTTCAGCAAAAAAAATGAAATATTTTTCTTGCAGATTTAAATTTTAATCACAAGACTTTCAATCAGATAAAAAAACTCCTGCAGCAAATTTTACATTAAACTGTTCATGGTATGAAAAAATAGTTTAACTTTGCCGCGTTAATTGCAAAGATTTTTACGTGTAGAATTAAAGTATTGTTTTATGGTTTGTTTTACTTCACATCGCGGATTCGAAAGTTTTGGAAATAATTTTCCAAAAAATGCTGTAGTTGAATACTTTGGCACGATTTTTGCAGAGAGAGAGAGAGAGAGAGAGAGAGAGAGAGAGAGAGAGAGAGAGAGAGAGAGAGAGAGAGAGAGAGAGAGAGAGAGAGA
>JAIRZR010000063.1 GCA_031267155.1 Prevotellaceae bacterium
GCCACGGTAACGGGACGAATCTCATTCCGGTAAACTGCCGGAGTGACTCTTTCCGCGTAAAGCGAGGGAATCGGTTCAATGAAATTTTCTGCCATATAGAACGTTCGATACCTGAATGGCGTTTCCGGAGCAGCATCGGGTATAACCGTGTCCGTTGACGGTACGGAAATTGCAATCGTTTTGGTCGTCCCGCCCCGTTCCTTATACTCAATTTCGGTATAAACCGCGTTTTCGGCTGCTCCACCCAGGGAAACATACCAGCCGGAGTTGCCCAGATACGAATCAGGCAACAGATCCTGCGTTTTCAGACCGGCTTGATAAGCCACGCCATACACCTGGGCAGACCCTTCCAGACCGACGGAACGGTGACCTTCCCTGTCCTTCGTAACCAGCTCGAACTGGTAATAGCCTTCGGGCAGGTTGATTGTCGTCTGCATTTCTATATATCCCGGTTCCGTGCGGTTTACCGGCACAACGATCGAATCGGCGCCTTCATTCCAGTAAATGACCGTACTGACAATTCGCGGATCCGCGTCGAGATACCACGAAAAACCAATACGTTCAATTCCCGAATATGCTCTCACATAGTTAACCATTCCCGTATAAATGATTTCGCCTCCAGGTGCGTACTCTTCGTGTATGCTGTCCATATCCTTGCAACCCGTCAGGCAACATAAGGCGATTACACATTGAAATAATAATTTAATTACTGTTTTCATCATTTTTAAAGTTTAATGTTCAATTTCCGGTGTTTCCATAAAAAGTGAGTTCCGCGATCTGCAAGGTGTTGCTTCCCGACCATGTTCCCTTCATCACCAGACGTATATACCGGTAAGTCTGCCTTTCTATCGGAACGTTAAATTCATAGCCGGCTCTTGCTGCGGCACGGTCTTCGTCGGTAATGGAACCTTCGCCCGAAGGCTTGATCACTTCATAATCGTCCAGCATTTCCCAGTCCTGTTTCCAGTCCTCCCACCAGTAGTTATCCGGCATACCGGTTTTAACGGCTGTCGTCCCCCAAAGTTCGAAATACCGAATATTGTGATGCGTATAATCAAACCGGCTGTCATTACGGTGGAACAATACGAACCTGCTCAATTTTGCCATTATTCCCAAATCCATGGTAACCAGCAGCGGCAAAGGAAAGGTTGTCCCTTCCAGAGTATGATAGTTCGTATTTATATTACCGTCAAACGCATTTCCAAACACGCTTGATCCCGCCACCGTGTTATTGTCGTATGGCAGTATCACCTGAGTTATAAGGGATTTATTCAACGCCTCTTCGAAATAGGGCGTGAGAACCGCCTCTTTCATACCCGTTTCGTTACCCCACTTGTCGATGATTTTCACGGCGAATTTCCGTTCGGAAGTATCAAATCCTCTGAACGTGTAACTGCCCGCTCTCATGGGTGTGTATTCCGTACGGACTTCCGCCAGCGTCCCGGTCGAATCGGTAGCAAACAGGGTAAGCCCGATTTCAATACCCAGAGGATTGTCCCACGTCAGATGCACGCCTGCAAAGTCGGGTATCATCTCAACACTTGAAAATATGCTTTCGACAGGAGGCGTATCGGGCGTAAAACGGACGGTTTCCGGCTCGGACACATTCTCGCTGTGATCGACGACATAAAGCGTAACCTCTACCGGCTCAACGGAGCCAAGACCTTCGACCACCAGATAATTGTTGTAAACCGAAGCCCTGATAACCCGTTTTTTACCCTGAAACATATATTCGCCCTTAACATACGAAATATCTATCTCGTCCGGTAAACTGTAAACAATAATTCCCCCTCCCGGCGTACTTTCAACTCCGATAATGCTAAGCTTTTGAGGAGGAACGGAATCACTCGGCTTTTGAGCGACGCCCTTGTCTTCGGTACAGGCTGCGAAAAGAAACAGGCCTGCCACAAGCGCATAAATAGCGCCAGTCCATCTTTTGTTTATTCTAAATAACTTTTTCATATTCCTTTAATTTAAAGATTATTATTTCCAGCCTGGATTCTGTTTCAGGTTGGAATTTATGATAACGGAATGTGTCCTTAGTGGCCACAGATAGTCCCGTTTGGTATATGAGCGCAGGCTCAGGTAAGTCCTTACAGTGTAATATTCTTCAACAGTTGAGCCCATGTAATCCCATCCCTGTACAGGTTCGCTGAAAAAGTTTTCGGCGTCGTTCCATCTGCGGAGATCCCAGAAGCGCTGTCCCTCGCCGGTAAGCTCTATCAGGCGTTCCCGCTTGATGATTTCGCGCATGCCTTCCTGCATATGTGGCTTGTTCCGGTATCCGGAAGCCGCCTTTGCCCATGATTCCCTGACGCCTTCCAGACCCGCACGTTCACGCACGGCATCAATCCAGCGATATACCTCGTCGTCGGGAGTGGCTTTGACTTCGTTCAACGCCTCCGAATAGAGCAGATACAGGTCTGCCAGACGAATCATAGGAAATAAGTATTCCTGACCGGTATAGGTTGATCCTCTTTTTGTAGTATTCGTATTAATTAACTTCTTTTGGAAGTAACCGGTTAGAATATGAGCATCACCGGATATATATCCCGAATTTTCCGAATTTCGGCCCAGTATGGTAAAACTGTTCGCTTCCGATTCGCCGGCTCCTTCCAATACGCTGCGGTCAAAAGCCAGGGAGGCATAAAAACGGGGTTCACGGTTGAAATGCAGTTTGGCAGTTGTCTCGCCTGTCCGAATATAATACTGGTGATCGGCCGTGGCAACCATGGTCTCATAGCGTGCAGCGTAGCCGCCGTCATCCGCATTCCATTCGGGATCCTCGTTAATAGGAAGACCGTTTTTGGAATAGAACTGTTCGGCAATCTTCAGTGTAGAACTTATCTCCGAGATGCCTGATACATACGCAAATGTTCCCAGTTTGGGCATGCAGTATCTTTGCAGAGTATTCGTGTTTTGCGTTGCAGGCCAGACAATTTCGGGATTGAACTTTTCCGTTACGGCGCCACGTATGGTGTATTTCAGAATGGTTTCATCCGACAAACTGTATGTACCCGAAGTGTAGCGGTACAGTTGATGCCCTGCCAGATGACAGGTTTCAATGGCAGTCTTTAGCGCATCAGCCGCTCGCTGCCATTTGGCGACGTCGGGACTGCTGCCGCTTGGGAAAAGTTGAACATCCCGGTTATCCTTAAAATCGGCATAGTAGGGATTGTTGTTCAACAGCGGACTCGCCGCCCATACCAGTACTTTGGCTTTCAACGCCAGCGCTATTGCCTGAGTAATTCTTCCCGCATCCGTTATCTGGCTGGTTATGTTAAGGGGCAGCCCGGGAACAGCTTCATCCAGCAGTTCGACGATATAGTTTATCACCTCGTCCACAGGTTCGCGATATACCCGGACCTGATCCGGTGTCGCATTGACCGGAAGGTTTTCACGGATAATCGGAACGGGACCATATAGCTGCAAAAGGAAGAAATGATAATATGCTTTCAGAAATCTCGCTTCCGCTGCCCACTGCTCGCGTTCATATTCGTCCATATCGGGAGGCAGATGAATACTTTCTATAAGAATATTACAGTCCCGGATACCGGTAAACAGGTTTTTTCCCTGATTTCTCCCGTCCCAGTAATTCTGGTACGGGTCATTCGCATTTTGCAGCCCTCTGGCAATCCAGCCCGATGCGATATCGTAAAGCCCTGAAGCATCGGTATCCCACCAGAATTCATCTCCGCCGATAAGGGCGGGATTTGCCTGCATGTTCGTGGGATCGGGCATGTAGTTATAGCAGGTAAACAGAAATTTCTCGGCATTCTGCCTGTTCGAGAAAGCTGTTTCCAGAGTTGCCACATCATCCGGCATAATGTCCATAAAGTCGGAACAGCCGGAAGTTAAACCAAGTATTAAAAACAAACATAAAGTTTTCAAATAGTTCATGATACGTCATTTTTAAAATTCAACATTAATACCAAAATTTAT
>JAIRZR010000084.1 GCA_031267155.1 Prevotellaceae bacterium
GCCATCTAAATGCGTTGTTATCAAACGTTTCATAATATTATATATTTAAAATTCAACATTAAAATTTTATGCAAAGATATAAAAAATATTAAGTACTATGCATAACATGATATTTTTTATTAATTGAAAATTGAAAATTATCTGTTTCAGCCATGTCTTCACATCGCGCATTGCGCTAATTTTCAATTTTCAATTCAACACTGACTCATAAACAAAAAAGGAAGTTCGTATGGAACTTCCTCTTCTGTTAAACTTATTTAAAAATGAAAGTCTTACATTTTAGTTACAGGTGGATTTTATCAATTGGGCTGCAGTTTCTTTGAGTTTTGGGTCGTTTACGACCTTTTTAAAGAACTGACACGCCTTCGTTTTATTGGTTGCCACAAGCGCCGCACCCTGCTGAAGGTTTCCCACATCTACCAATTGGAATAGCTGAGCTGTTTTTTCGGGCTTATATGACAGAGCCTTTTCGGCGTTTGAAACTACGTCTGCCCATTTTTTCGTTTTTTGGGCTTCCGCGGCAGCTCTGGTGTACACACTGACTATTCGAGTTGTCGCGTTATTTGCAATTGAAGTTTTTTCCGTTGCGTTTGCAATTTCAACCGTTTTCTCAAAAACAGCGACAGCTTCCTCATTCTTACCGAGTTTTAACAGTGACTCTCCCTTAATCAGATAAGCCTGCGCATTTGTCGTATCAATTGCCAGCGCTTTGTCGAAAGCCGTTATAGCTCCTTCGAAATCGTTATTTTCAAACAATTTTTGAGCTTGCGTCAAATGTACTTTTGGAATAGATTCGATGGCTTCCTTCTCAAGTTCGGTACTATTGAACTTTTTTGCTTCTTCAGCTGCCTGTTTAAATTCCGTCAAAGCTTCCTCGAATTTGGAGTCGTCAAAAGATTTTTTCGCTTTTTTAAAATAAAATTGGGGAATAGCTTTTTCGAGATTTGCCTTCACCTCTTCCGTTCCTTCGGGAACAGTTTTAGCAATAGTGTATGCTTCATTTGCTTTTGCTATAGCCAAAGCAAAATTTTCAGCTTTTTCAGCTTCTACTGCTTGATTAAAAAGATCAATAACTTTATTCGCATCATCCTGCGAATACAAATTTAATGAAAATAACCCGGTCAATGCCAGTGTCAGAACTACTTTTTTCATACTAATTTCTTTTAATTCATACTAATTTTTTAATGTTTAACGGTAAAAAATTATACCGGTTTCGAGGTCAAAGATAATGATAAAAACCATTTTGCAACATTTTTTTTTCATAGCATTGATTTTAAACGTTTTTTCCGCCTGTCAAACTCTCGTTCAGGATGTCGAGTTCCATCCAGCGCTCTGTTTTAGCGTCAATTGTTTTTATCAGTTCGGCAATGCGTTCGGACTGCCTGTACAGCTCGCCGGGATCTGAGACACTGCTGATATTTTGTTCGATATCGTGCTTCTCTTTTTCGAGTATTCCGATTTCCTTTTCGAGGGCTTCATATTCCTGCCGTTCCTTGAAACTCAGTTTTTTCTTCTTATTTGGCTTGCGGTATTCGTTTTTTTCGGAACGGCTGCTTTTGTCATCCCGGACTTTTTCCCTTTCGGCAAGCGAACGCCAGTCCCTGTAATCCGAATAATTTCCCGGGAAATCCTTTATTTCCGCATTTCCCTCGAATGCAAGCAGATGATCTACCGTTTTATCCATGAAATACCTGTCGTGGGATATCACAATAAGACAGCCTTCGAAATTTTGCAGATAATTTTCCAGCGTATTAAGAGTAAGGATATCAAGATCGTTTGTCGGTTCGTCCAGGACTAAGAAGTTCGGATTGAGCATCAATACCGTACACAGATACAGTCGCCGGCGTTCGCCTCCGCTCAGCTTGCTTATGTAATTATACTGCCTGTCGGGAGAAAACATAAAAAGCTGCAGAAACTGCGAAGCGGACATTTTTTGCCCATTACCCAAATCAATAAACTCTGCGATATTCCGCACGGCGTCAATCACTTTCATGTTCCCGTCGAAATCCAGACCCGACTGGCTGTAATATCCGAAACGGACAGTCTCGCCGACGTCGAAATATCCGCTGTCAGGTTCTATCTCGCCCAAAAGCAGTTTTACGAAAGTCGATTTGCCCGTGCCGTTGCTCCCGACAATTCCCATTTTTTCGTATCTGGAAAACACGTAGTTGAAATCGTTCAGTATTCCGGTATCCCCGAAACTTTTGCAGACATGCACCGCCTCAAATATCTTGTTCCCTATATATGAGGATTTCACATTCAGTTTAAGGTTTTCCCGTGTCGTCTTCTGTTTCAGCTTTTCTTCCAGTTCGTAGAACGTATTCACACGATATGCGGCTTTTGTACCCCTTGCGCTTGGTTGCCGGCGCATCCATTCAAGTTCCCTGCGGAACAGGTTTTTAGCGCGTTCGGTTTCCGCATTTTTCGATTCGATTCTTTCACGGCGTTTCTCTACGTAATACGAATAAGTTCCCTTGTATGAGTATATTTGCCTGTCATCCAGTTCCAGTATTTCGGAACAGACTCTTTCCAGAAAATATCTGTCGTGAGTAACCATAAGCAAACTGAGCCTTGTCCTGCCCAAATACTCTTCGAGCCATTCAATCATTTCCAAATCAAGATGATTGCTCGGTTCGTCAAGAATGAGCAGTTCCGGTTCGTTAATCAGGACATTAGCCAGCGCCACTCTTTTTACCTGCCCGCCCGAAAGTTCCGATATTCTCTGATCGCAGTCGGATATTTTCAGTTGTGTCAGTATCTGTTTGATTTTTTGCTCGTATGCGATCGCGTTTTCATACTCGTCACCGGCATGTACTGTTTTGATTTCGGATGGAAGACAGGCCTGCATCACGCTCAAATCCCCGGGATACTGGGGATTCTGTTCCAGATATCCGATACGGATTTGTCTGGGCATGACAATTCTACCGGAATCGGGATGTGTTTTTCCGGCAACAATATTGAGCAAAGACGTTTTTCCTGAGCCGTTGGCGCCTATCAACCCGATTTTTTCGCCTTCGTCAATATTGAAATTTATGCCGTTGAATAACATCGTACTGCCATACGATTTTGTAAGATTTTCTATCTGTAGAATATTTACCATCAGCCTCTGTTAATTCTTCAAATCAGGGAATAATGTTCTAAAACTTATAGCAATAAGTTTAACTGTATGCTGAACAGTCTGCATAAAACAATTCGCTAAGATGCTCATTAATGCTACATTTATTCTCCATATCTCTTGATATTATGAGTTTAAAATTTTGGCAAAGATACGACTTTATTTTGAGTTTTTATCCGCACCATTCCTTTGGGTGTACGACAAAAATCCCCTAAGCTGCAAGCTGGTAAAAATTGCCATTTCTCTTTACATTTGCACTTTGATAATGAATGGCAATGAAGTTCTATTTCTATTTTCATTATGCAGAAATAGTACTTTTCCCCTCATTGTCAACTTTTTATAGGAGCATACTTCTCATAACGCCACCAAGATTTTTCATTATTGGAAAAAAGCATTAATTTTGCAAAAATATTTAGAGATAATGAAACAGATAAATTCATTTTTAAAGAAGAAGATAAACAGACTGATATTGATTTCAAGTGTTTGTTTATTTGTTATGAACTCGTGTTATGAATTTGAGGAACTGCCGAACAGGATCAGATCCGACTACGAACTTGCGATTCCCGTAATAGATACAACTGTTTCGATCGGAGATTTTGTATCATTTCCGCTTCCGGATGCTTTACCTGATCTGACTACAATCCCCGAAAGAACCCCTATTGGTATGGGTGAACTGGAATTTCCCTTTTTTATAGGCGAATATTCTTCTTCGCAGAAACTGAAATGGATTGAGCCGTCTATTATCATAGAGACAAAAGATTTGCCATCCGGGACAGTTATAAACATAAAAATCTATACAAAAGACGACGACGGAGGAGAGATTTATTTCTGGCTGCCTTCAGATCATACTGTTACAATAGGAAGCGGTTCAATAAAAATTCCGGAAACGCCGAACAGAATAACGAATGTTGATCAATTCAGGTATTCCAAAAAAATTTTTCTTGATGCATCCATTACATATCCCACAGCGACGCCTGTGTCAAAGGTGATTAAAGACAGGGTAAATATCAAGTTTGCTATAAAATTCGAGATTGAAGCAGATTTAAGCATAAATTTATGATGAGAAAGTTATTAGCGTTTTTTTCGTGTTTTTGTATATATATCAGTGTTTTCGCCCAGCAGAATATGACACTTTACCAGATGCACGACATCACTCAGTCCAATTTCCTGAATCCCTCCGTT
The DNA here is from genome assembly GCA_031267155.1 of Prevotellaceae bacterium. Lineage (GTDB taxonomy): Bacteria > Bacteroidota > Bacteroidia > Bacteroidales > UBA932 > JAIRLF01. Next base: position 4,298 of record JAIRZR010000084.1, read on the forward strand.
GCAAGCGATTGCAAGTGGAATATCGGTTTTCCCGTATTGGGAAACATCTCCGTTGCCGCGGGAATACCGGTGTCGTACAACGGTTTGGGAGCCGGCGAAGAGTATATTGACGGAAACAGGCTCCTGTCCTCACTGGGAAAAACAAATCTGTTTTCTTCGAATATCAGTCTGAATATCCTGACAATAGGGTACAGGGCGGGCGACATGTATTATCAGTTTACCATGAACGAAAAAGTCTCTGCCGGAGTTTCGTTTTCCAAGGACCCTGTTGAACTTATGCTCAAAGGCAATGCGCCGTATATCGGGAAAACGCTCGACGCCAATATCGCCCTGTCTCTGTCCCTTTACAGTGAATACGGGCTGAATGTAGCATACGATTTCGGAGACAATTTATGGATGGGCGCACGGGCAAAACTGCTGTTCGGAAGAATCGGAGCGCTCAGCGCAAACAATACCCTGTCACTGGACACAGACCCGGTAACATACGCATTAAGATTAAATTCCGATCTTCTTATGAGAGCCTCGATTCCCGGAACCGTGAAATCCGATCCTTATGACGGCACTGTCAGTGGATTTAACACGGAACTTGAAGCCGGTTATTTTATTTTCAATCCCGTAAACGTGGGCGGAGCCGTAGATTTGGGAGTGAACAAGGTTTTTGAAAGCGGATGGAAACTTTCTGCAAGCATTTTGAATCTCGGCATGATAAACTGGAGTAAAAATACGCACCTGTTTTCTCAAAAGTCAACACTGAATTATACCGGACCCACTTCGGGGATTAAGCAATGGAGTGATTTTGCAGACACTCTGAAATCTGTTGTAAACCTTAGCCATACAGGAAACGAATCGTTTTCACAGTGGCTCGCTCCGGAAATCATGGCTGGAATAAGCTATCCTGTAATGGAATACATGCGTGCAGGTCTTACGGGATATGCCGGGTTCAGTTCTGCCGGCGTTCCCTGGGCAATCACAGCCACAGCTTTAACAGACAATACTTCAAATGTTTACGGAGCATTATCATATACTGTTACCAACAACTCATTCGTAAACATTGGAGCAGGGCTTGGGTTCAGACTGGGACCATTCAACATTCATGCAATAACCGATAATATTATGGCGCTTTTCAATCCTGCATCCCAAAGATATGCAACAATCCAGTTCGGAATAAACTTCAAATTCGGATGCGGGGAAGAAACCGGGAGAGGTCCTAAAAAATATAAAAGCGTGCCGTGTCCCTCATTCGGACATTCGTCATTCCTCGGTTCAATAAGTTCAGTACCATGTTCTTCGGGCAAATAAAACAGATGATATGAAATTAGTGAAAGTTTACAGCAGCGCGGTTTGGGGAATAAATTCAACACTGATAACCATTGAAACAAGTGTTTCTACCGGCGTAAATTTTCACCTTGTGGGTTTGCCCGACAATGCGGTCAAAGAAAGTCAGCAGAGAATATTTACTGCCATAAAAGCCAATGATTTGGCTATGCCGCAGAAAAAGACAGTCATAAACATGGCTCCCGCGGATATAAAAAAGGAAGGCGCGGCATACGACCTTCCTCTGGCGATAGCCCTTCTCGCAGCCAACGGGAAAATCCCCGACAGCAATCTGGACAAGTATGTTATCATGGGCGAACTTGCTCTTGACGGAGAACTCAGGCCGATAAAGGGAGCCTTGCCAATAGCGATAATGGCGAGAGAGGCGGGATTCGAAGGATTTATTCTTCCCGAAGAAAATGCAAAGGAGGCCGCCGTAGTGGACAAGCTGAAAGTGTACGGTGCAAAAAGCCTCCGGGAAGTTGTTGATTTTCTTGACGGGAGGGACAATATTGAGCCCGTGGTGGTAAACACAAGGGAAGAATTTTATAGAAATATTTCGCTAAACGACGCCGATTTCGCCGATGTGAGGGGGCAGGAAAATGTGAAGCGGGCTATGGAAGTCGCTGCAGCCGGAGGACACAATATAATAATGATAGGACCTCCGGGAGCGGGAAAAACCATGCTGGCGAAACGTTTAGCTTCGATTATACCTCCGCTCACCCTGCACGAAGCGCTCGAAACGACTAAAATCCATTCCGTTGCCGGCAAAATGGAAAAAAACTCGGGGCTGATATGCCGCCGTCCCTTCCGTTCGCCGCACCATACTATTTCGGACGTCGCCCTTGTCGGTGGTGGTTCATTCCCTCAGCCCGGAGAAATATCGCTTGCGCACAATGGAGTTCTGTTTTTGGACGAATTGCCGGAATTTCGCCGCAGTGT
>JAIRZR010000174.1 GCA_031267155.1 Prevotellaceae bacterium
AAAATGGAGAAAAGGCGACACAACACTGAAACCAAGCATTGATTTGGTAGGCAAAATATAAAACTGAGGAATAATTTTTCATGTTAATGGTGGAACAGCTCCGGTAGAAATATCTGCCGGGGTTGTTTCTTTTTATTTCGTTCCAGTCCGTAAATATGCCGTTTCGGAAACATGTTTTTCCGGTTAAGTCAAAAAAATATCATGCAGGACAGGATTATTTGTGTACATTTGTGCCGTAAAATAATTATGTATAATTAAAAAAGTTTTATTATGAAGTCAAAATTATTTCTATTATTCCTGATGTGTATGTTTACAGGACTGATTTATGCTCAGGAAGGCGGACAGAGAGGTCAGAGAGGACAGCGATTATCGACCGAAGAGAGGGTTAAAGCGCAAACCGACAGGATGAAAAAAGATTTTGAATTGACCGATGCGCAGTATGATTCGGTCAAAAAGATAAATCTTAAATATGCGAAAAAAAATGAAGAGGTCTTCAGGAACAATCGGGAAGATGCTGAAAAAAACAGGGAAATCTTCCAAAAAAATCAGGAAGAGCAGAATAAGGAAATAAAGGCTATCCTTAACGAAACTCAGTACAAAAAGTACGGGGAACAATTGAAATCCCGCAGAGAAAGATCCGGGAACCGCGAACAGGGTCAGAGACAAAACCAGAGACCCCGCAGAGACACAATTAAATGAGAAACAGGAATTAATGCCTAATACGCTTAAACAGGCTGTCAGATAAGTGACAGCCTGTTTTGCTGTAATGCCGGTCAATTCGCCTGTTGTTGTCCGCTAACTGTGCCGGTTATTAATCGTATAAATAATATCCTTTGCGACTTCCTTTATTTTTAGCGCTATACTGTTATTTATTTCACCTGCTTTCAATGGCTCCAGAATATCCTTTTTGTATTTCGTATCCAGGATTTCGAAAAACAGTTTTTCAAAATCTTTTACCCTGTCGGGAGCGATTCCGGTAAGAAGGTTATTGATGCCGCAGAAAATCACCGCAATCTGTTTTTCAACCGGAATGGGCTGGTATTGCGGCTGCTTCAGCAGCTCGACATTGCGCAGTCCCTTGTCCAGCACTAATTTTGTAGAAGCGTCGATATCCGAACCGAATTTCGAGAATGCTTCGATTTCCCTGAACTGGGCCTGATCGAGTTTCAAAGTTCCGGCGACCTTTTTCATTGACTTTATCTGCGCATTTCCGCCCACGCGGGACACCGAAATACCCACGTTGATAGCCGGACGGTTTCCGGCATTGAAAAGATTGGCGTCAAGGAATATCTGCCCGTCGGTTATCGAGATAACGTTTGTCGGTATATATGCCGACACGTCGCCTGCCTGAGTTTCTATTATCGGCAGGGCGGTCATTGACCCTCCTCCTTTGACCAGCGGTTTCAGCGCTTCGGGAAGGTCGTTCATGCTTTTTGCTACGCTGTCGGACGCTATGATTTTTGCTGCGCGTTCGAGCAGGCGGGAATGAAGATAGAAGATATCGCCGGGGAAAGCTTCCCGTCCGGGAGGACGCCTCAGAACCAGAGACACTTCCCTGTATGCGACAGCCTGTTTCGAGAGGTCGTCGTACACAATCAGCGCATGTCTTCCGGTATCCCTGAAAAACTCGCCGATGGTAGCTCCCGCGTATGCCGAATAGTATTGCAGCGCAGCAGGATCGGAGGCAGTGGACACAACAACGACGGTATATTTCATCGCTCCGTGTTCTTCGAGCGTCTTCACAATATTTGCTACCGTCGAGCCTTTCTGTCCTATGGCTACATAGATGCAATATACGGGATCGCCCGCCTCATACGTGGCTTTCTGGTTGAGAATGGTATCGATGGCAATTGCCGTTTTTCCGGTCTGGCGGTCGCCGATTATCAGTTCCCGCTGTCCTCTTCCGATGGGGATCATTGCGTCGATTGCCTTGATTCCCGTTTGCAGCGGAGTGGATACCGGCTGGCGGAATATGACTCCCGGAGCTTTCCGTTCCAGTGGCAGTTCGATAAGCTCGCCTTCGATTTTGCCTTTCCCGTCGATCGGGTCGCCAAGCGCATTCACAACGCGTCCAAGCAAACCCTCGCCCACTTCGATCGAGGCAATTTCGCGGGTACGTTTGACGCTCATCCCTTCCTTTATTTTTTCCGAAGAACCAAGCAGAACCGCGCCCACATTTCCTTCTTCAAGATTGAGCACAATACCCCGCGAACCGTCTTCAAAAAGAATCAGTTCACTCGACTGCACCTTATTCAGTCCGTATATCCGGGCTACTCCGTCGCCTACATTCAAAACGGAGCCAATTTCATCAAATTCCAGATTTGTCTTAATACCTTCCAACTGCATTTTCAGTATATTGGAAACTTCGCTTGCCTTTATCGCATCCATAAACATCTATCTTTTTTACGGCGCAAAAGTAGTATAAAGAATTGGGAACTGAAAATTTTGCCGGTTTCCGCACTCGCAAACTGATTTTTTTATGCCTCATTTTAACATGATTAGCAAATAATTAAAATTAATAACGGAAAAAAACGATTGTCCTGTTTTTATTTTGTGTACTTTTGGGGCGAAAAATTATATTTTTTAAGATGATGAAAACAGATGTGTTATTGGGTCTCCAGTGGGGAGACGAGGGAAAAGGAAAGGTTGTTGATGTTTTAACTTCGGGATACGATGTTGTAGCCCGTTTTCAGGGAGGTCCCAATGCCGGACACTCGCTGAAATTTGATGATATTGAGATAGTACTGCATACGGTTCCTTCCGGGATTTTTCATAAAAACATTATGAATATTATTGGAAACGGTCTCGTTATCGATCCTGCGATTTTCCAGAAGGAATGTGAAGAAATTTCGGAATTGGGAGTTGAACTTGCAGGACAGCTGTTCATTTCCCGAAAAGCCCACCTGATAATTCCCACTCACAGAATTATTGACGCCGCCTCGGAAGTGTCCAGAGGAAAAACAAAGATAGGCTCAACGCTGAAGGGTATCGGTCCGGCGTACACCGACAAAACAAGCCGGAACGGCTTGCGTGCAGGCGAAATACTGGAGCCGGATTTTATGAGAAGATACGAAACTCTCAAAAACAGGCATGTCGATTTTTTGAAACAGTTTGATTACGAATATCAAATCGACGAAACGGATTTTTTCGCAGGTATCGAAAACCTGAAACGTTTCACATTCGTGGACAGCGAGTTTGTTCTGAATAAGGCGATGAAGAACAATAAGAAAATCCTGGCTGAAGGCGCTCAGGGTACTCTTCTGGACATTGATTTCGGGACTTATCCATACGTTACTTCATCGAATACGATATGCGCCGGAGCCTGTACGGGTCTGGGAATCGCGCCGCAGTCGACAGGAGAAGTTTTCGGGATATTCAAAGCCTACTGTACCCGTGTGGGAAGCGGCCCCTTTCCGACTGAACAGATCAATGAAACAGGAGAAAAACTGCGCAGTATCGGTCACGAATACGGAGCAACAACGGGGCGTCCGCGCCGTACCGGCTGGCTCGATCTCGTCGCGCTGAAATATGCGGTTATGATTGATGGCGCTACTCAGCTGATTATGACAAAAGCAGATGTGATGGATTCGTTCGACACTGTAAAAGTTGCTGTGGCATACGAAATCAACGGAGTACGGACAGACGAGTTTCCCTACGAATTGAATGATTCAATAAAGCCTGTATATAAGGAATTTAAAGGATGGAGAACGTCCATATCCTCGATTCGTACTTACGGTAATCTCCCTGCCGAACTTCGGGAATATATCGGATTTATCGAAACGGAAACCGGCGTTCCGGTAAAAATCGTATCCGTAGGCCCAAACAGGGATGAAACGATAATGCGTTGAAACTATACTGCGCGCGGGATATTTTTTGTGCATTATAGACTGACGCCGGAAGGCGTCAAATTTGGATAAGCCCGAACAAGCTGCAGGCGCAGTTCGGGGTAGAGACAGCTCTCCTGTTGGAACTGCAAAGCAATTCAACTTGCGGTTGGTTTAAGCTATCGATTGGTTCAACTCCATACGGAGTTGTGTTGGAGAGATATACTGTACCCCGATCTGCGCTTCGCTTGCACGGGCTTATCAAAATTGGACGCCTACGGCGTCAAAAGACGCGCAGCATCTCTACTTGTTTATATCACAATTTTAGTCCGCGAGCGTCAGTAATCGTATTTTTTCCAAAGAGTTTGCAGTTTCTTCAAGATTTCGGCTTCTCTTTGGTTGTTTCCCGGCTGATAGAATTTGCTTCCAGAAATCTGTTCGGGCAAAAACTCCAGATCGACAAAATTTCCCTGAAAAGAGTGTGCATACTTATAGTTTTTACCGTAATCCAGCTGTTTCATCAACTTTGTAGGAGCATTGCGCAAATGCAGGGGGACGGGCAGGTCGCCGGTCTGTTTCACGGCGTTGATAGCGGTTTCTATTGCCATGTACGAGGCGTTGCTTTTAGGCGAAGTTGCGAGATACACCGTTGCTTCCGCCAGGATTATGCGACCTTCGGGCATACCTATTTTGTTAAGAGCGTCGAAACAGGCATTTGTAAGCAGGAGAGCGTTGGGGTTTGCCATTCCGATATCCTCGGATGCAAGGATTACCAGCCTGCGGGCGATGAACAGGGGGTCTTCGCCTCCTTCAATCATTCGCGCCAGCCAGTACACGGCGGCGTTAGGGTCGCTTCCCCTCACCGATTTGATAAACGCCGAAATGATATCATAGTGCTGTTCGCCGTTTTTATCATAGATAGCGATATTCTCCTGCAGGATTTTTGTAATACGCTCATTGTTTATCACAACTGTATCGGAATCGCCGGTAACTTTCACCACCATATCAAGAATATTCAGCAATTTACGGGCGTCTCCTCCCGAAAAGCGAAACAGCGCTTCGATTTCCTCTATCTCAAACTGTTTCTTTTTCAGATAAACATCTTCTGTTATCGCTCTGTTAAGGAGGATTTCCAAATCTTCCCTGTCTAAAGATTTCAATACATAAACCTGCGAGCGGGAGAGCAAAGGCGTAATCACTTCAAAAGAAGGATTTTCGGTCGTTGCGCCGATAAGTATAACAATACCCTTTTCGACCGCGCCAAGCAGGGAATCCTGTTGGGATTTGCTGAAACGGTGGATTTCGTCAATAAAAAGAATCGGGCTGGGCGTGGAGAAGAACTTTTGTTTTTTAGCCGATTCGATAACATCACGTATATCCTTCACGCCCGAATTGATGGCGCTGAGGCTGTAAAACGCACGGTTTTGCCTGTTTGCAATAATCTGTGCCAGTGTAGTTTTTCCCACGCCCGGAGGTCCCCAGAGTATAAACGAGGAAATATTGTCGGATTCTATCATGTTGCGAAGAATCGCACCCTTGCCGACGAGGTGCTTCTGTCCTATATACTCATCCAGCGTTTTGGGTCTTAAGCGTTCTGCGAG
>JAIRZR010000202.1 GCA_031267155.1 Prevotellaceae bacterium
AACCATGTATTTTTACGGTTAAACTGTATATTGTACCATGCATCGACGCCCGGATACACATTGTCGTCCTGCTGCTGGATGTAAACATGCAGGATAAAAGCGTTGATTCCTTCCGCCAGCGCCCAGTCGGCGCGGCGTTTCAGGTTGCCCGGATGGTAGGTGTAATGTCCCCTGCCGGAAGTGAGCGCCTCCGCCCAGACTTTGGTTTTGCCGTAAGTATGCGCGCAGGACGCCGCACAGCGGATTTCCGCATCGCCGATAAAATCGGTAGTCCAGAACTCTCCGGCAACCTCGTCCGCCTGACCGCCGTACTGCAGAAACTCTCCGGCAAAGCCCCACGATCCGTAGTTTTCAAACCATGTAGTCTGTCCGTTTTCGTGAGAGCGGTCGGCAAGCGCGCGTGCATACTCGTATGCAATACGGTCTGCAACAAGCCGGCGCATGTCCCACAGAAACCTGTCCGACAGTTCCGGCGATCCGACGGGATAGCCGAAGTATGCGGGAAGGTATGGAACAGGATCGTAACCGTAGCGCTGCCTGAAGATTTCGATGAAATTGTCGGTGAAATTCTGCCCGCCCTTTTCGTAGGAATCCATGATATTAAGTTTCCACGACCTGCGGTCTGCGGCGGGGATACGGCGGAGAATCTCTCCGAGATAGGCGTCGAAATGGTATTGAGTGAGCCTGTACGAGAGTTTGTCGATTTCGGGACCGGCTCCGCCTTCGGGAGCAGGCGCATTTTGCATCCCTGTCGGCATCATTCCCGTCCGCAGAATCACCCAGTCGCCGGCGGGAACGTCCCATACGAGCGTTCCGTCCGCCGCAAGTTTGTCGGAAATGTCAAGCACGTTCCGGGGATCGACGGACAGCGAAGCGTCGGCGGTTTCCCTGCCCCACATAAATGCGTCCCATGGCGGCGCAAGGCTGTTGAACATCTTGGCAAACGTTTTTTCGGGATAGCGTTCAATCACCGGCGCTTCAGTAAGCGATATTCCGGTAACGGCGGACTGCTCATTCGTGTTGCGGAAAACAATCCGAAATTCGGACGCTTCCGTTTCGGGAAAGGAAATTGCGAAAGGCGAGAACGGGTGGAATCCCCGGCTAAGTCCTTCATCTGTCCTGTCCATGTTGAATTTTTTTACTGTCGTAAACTTGCCGCCGGCTTTGGCCTGCAGCTCGCCCTGACTGTAGAACGCGCCGTCGATCTGAATCAGCAGTCCCTGCGCGGAAACGGCTTTTGGAAGCGTCAGCGTAATCGACGATTCATTCCCGTGGGGAAGTTTGATGGGAAATTTGCTTTCGGTCACGTTTGACGAAAACGAAACTTTCGCTCCGGCGGCTTCGAACCAGTTTTTAGTGTTCGCCGGTTTAAGCGGAAATGCAAGAACCTTCACATCCTGAAAATCTTCGGGCTTGCCCTGATAGTTTTCGTGTCCCCAGACAATCCTGCCTACGTCCGTTACCTGCTCTCCGGAAAACGGGATTTTTTCCGAAAATCTCTTCGGTCCCGTGACCGTCCGCTTAACATGCGACAGGTAACGCATCGACTGTGAAGGTTTGATCCAGGGACCTCCGGACTGCGACCATCCCGGCGAGTTGAACATCCCGATTTCGATGTCAAGCTCGGTGGCGGTTTTCATTGCCGTGTGGATAACTTCCCACCACTGTTCGGACATAAATTTCACATCGCTGCCTCCGCCGGTCAGACCGATGTATGCACGGGTGATTCCCGCTTTTTTCATTGCGTGGAGGTCGGCAATCACGCCCTCCTTAGTGATTTTTTCGTCAATCCAGTACCAGTAACAGCCTACGCGCTGATCGCCCGGGGGATTTGCAAAACCGCTCTCAAGAGGGTCTGCCGCCATATTGTCCTTAACTCCGCTTGTCAACAGCATGATGGCAGCCATCAGCATTGACGCTCTATAAAATACTTTCTTCATGTTTTTACAGTTTATCATTATTACATTATTATTTACATTATTATTATTTACATTTTATCTGTTTACACAGCCAGAATACTGTCCAGTCGCCGGCTCAAATCGTTCAGTTCTTCCGGCGTTCCGGAACTTCCCTGCTCGGTAGTGAACCACTGTCCGCGGTAACTTTTCCGGGACTCCTTCATCACTTCCGCCCAGTTGACATCGCCTTCGGTCAGCGGGACGTCAAAGCCTTTCCAGCGTCCTTCGGCGTCGGCTTTTTTGCGGCTAAATTCCTTGACGTGTATCCGTCCAGTCCGCTGTCCGAGGATGCGGATCCACTGTTCGGGCCATCCGTATGCCAGGATATTCCCGCAGTCGAAGTAAAAGCCGGCTTGCGGGCTGTCGAACTGATCCACATAGCGGCAAGCCTCCATCGGACTGAGCAAAAAATTGTTCCAGACATTTTCGATACAGATGCGCACCTTCAGTTTCTCAGCCGCCGGCAGCAGTTTTTTCAGACATTCGGTCGAACGTTCCCAGCACTCGTCGTACGAAACGTTCTGATTCACCGTTCCCGGAACCACCAGCACGGCGTCCGTACCGTACGCTTTGGCGTCTTCCATCGCCAGCAGTATGCCTTCCATTCCCGCTTCGCGTATGGCGATGTCCGGATCGGACAGCGGTTTTTGCCAGTGGGTGGAACAGCATACGCCCGAAGCCACCAGACCCGTCGCCTTCAGCGCGTCAAGCACTTCTGCCCGGTTCATGTGGCTGTTCGGCTCGACGCCCGCGTATCCGGCGGCTTTGATGGCTTTGCATTTGTCCATGACGCTTGCCTCCATTCCGACAGTTCCCCACATGATGGATTTTCGGAATGTCGTGTCCGGCGCTGCGGGAGCGGAACAGTCCGCGCCCCCTGCGGCAGCGTGACCGGCAAACGGCAGCGCCAGCGCGCCGGACGCCAGCAGTGTGTTTTTAATAAATGTACGTCTTTGCATGTTTTCGATATTTTAATTTATGATTAATCATTGTGCAATGCCTGCTACGGGTATCGATTCCCGGATGTCCGGTACCGGTCCGAACTGGTATGTTTCCGGTCCCAGCTTCATGGTGGACGCCATGATTTGATCCCAGGTGACAAACTTGCCGGTATATGCAGATTCGCGTCCCATCATTGCCATTACGGTAGACTGGACGTGCTTTTCGACGTCGTTCAGCGGCTTGCCGGCGCGTATGGCGGTAACCAGCCGGATATGTTCCTGCACGAACGGGTCGGGTACTGCCATGGACTGGTCGGCGTCGTCGGGCTTCGGGTGCGGGTATTTCCATGCGACCGATCCGTCAAGATTGTAGATGGTATCGTAGCAGTTGGTGTACCCTTCGGTGCCGTAAACCATGACGGCGATCTGGGAATCGCATCCGTTGATCTGCCGCGTGGTGCAATGCGCCCTCGAACCGTTTTCGTAAAGATATTCGACGCTGAAATGGTCGTACATGTCGCCGTTCATCCGGCGCTGCCGTCCTCCGGTCGCTTCCGCCCTGACCGGACGGCGGTCGCCCGTGAACCATGACATCTGGTCGATTTCGTGGATGAACTGCTCAACGATGTGGTCGCCCGAAGTCCAGCAGAAATTCACCCAGTTGCGCAGCATGTACTCCATGTCGTTCCACTCGGGACGCCGCTGGATGTACCAGAGGGCGCCGCCCATTCGCGACACATGCGCAGAAACGATTTCGCCGATGGCTCCTCCGGCTACGCGACGGTAGGTCTCGATACAGTCTTTCTGGGAACGGCGGATGGTACCGCTGACCACCGACAGACTTTGCTGTTCGGCGCGTTTTCCCGCCACCAGTATCCGTCTGGCGCCTGTGGGATCGACCGCGCAGGGTTTCTCGATGAAGCAGTGCCTGTTTTTCCCGACGGCATATTCGAAATGCAGCGGACGGAACACCGGCGGCGTGCACAGCAGCACGACGTCCACGCCGGAATCAATAACGTTCCGGTAGGCGTCGAATCCCAGGAAGCAGTTTTCGTCTGCGATGTGCTGGCCTTTTTCTTCCAGTGTTTTGCGGCAGGAGTCCAGCCGGTCTTTGAACACGTCGCCCAGAGCGACGATTTGCAGTCCGTATCCGGCTTTCAGGAAATCGCAGGCGGCGCCCGTCCCGCGACCGCCGCATCCAACCAGCCCGGCTTTCAGGGGCACTCCGTCCGGCGCGGCTTTAAGGATTTCGGGAACTTCTACTTCCTTCAACTTCTTTTCTTCGGAACCGGAACAGGCGCCCAGTAATGCCGGTACGGAAACGGTTCCAATTACGCCCGCTGCGGAATTTTTAAAGAAATTCCGCCGGGTCAACTTGATTTGCGAGTATTTTTTCATATTCATTTATTATAATTCATAATTATCTATTACATATTACTGAAAGCATGTAAAATTTCAATAACAGTTACAAAGCCGACTATTATTAATGTCAGTAAGGTTGGTATAGACAGTATTACAAACGCTGTTTTACTTCTTTTTACTGTTTTGAAAGGGAAAAGTAAATAAGAAATAAAAAACACCGGAGCAAGAAAAAACATCGACAGCATTTGCATGTCTTTGAAAAATCTTGCGAAATCCCAGTACATCGGATTCCGATTAATAGAGTAAAATAAGGCAGTCTGGATAATAAGAAACATCACAACAAACATTACGGAAAAACAGGTGATTTCCTGCCATTTTTTATTCATTTTTTTATTCGATTTTTTATTCAGCAGCCAGAAGGCTCCAAAAAAAATCAGGGCAAACAAAGATGTCAATATAAGAAGAATCAGTATCATATTATGGTATATTTAAAAATTTCATTACAGGAAAATTTTCGATATGCCGCCATCCGATGTACGCGCTTCTCTGGTGATTTTTTCATCAATCCGATACCGGTCGTCCGCCGCCATGCTGTCATTAACTCCGTTTGTCAATGGCATGATACTAACTCTCAGTATTGACGTTCTATAAAATACTTTCTTCATGTTTTTAACAATTTATTGTTCACAAATTTTCGTTATCATATTATTTCATAATTTATGTATAAATAATTGCGCAAATATACTAATTTTTCAAAAAACTGCGTCTTTGCAGAAAATTTTAACAATACATTATTAGAGATAAAAAATAAATAACATATAATGATTTATACTGTGTGCGGCATAATATTGAATACTGTCGAAAATCGGATTAGCCAGACAGAGCTATATTTTCATAAGAGGATGTCTAAAAAGGGTCTGTTTCCGTCATTGCGAATAAGCGTTTCGTGCCTAAAGTACAAGCGAAATGACGTTTTTCAGAACACAACAAAAGGCGTCATCATAAGTCGAAGCAAACCATCGTTGTCCGTCATTGCGAACGCAGTGATGCAATCCGGAAAAGCCTACTGATATGCTATTTGCGAAACAGCTTTCCTGCGTCAATCTGGAACACCTGCAATCACATTAACCGAGTGTTTTTTAGCCGAAATGAAGAGGTATAGGTTCCTGCCATACAAAGCGCGGCAAATATTATAAATGTAATGCGAAAACTTTTCATAAAATTTCCATACGATTCCGGACTTATTATCCTATTTCCCAAGGACAGCGAAATTGCCATTGTGGCAATTCCCATACTGAATGCCTGTCCGGTGAGGCGCATTGTTCCCATAGTCGCCGAGGCCTGTCCGTAATATTTTTTATCGACAGAACTCATTATCACATTGGAATTTGGAGACGAAAAAAGTCCGAACCCGAATCCCAGCAGAAACAGCAGGAAAACAATAAAAGCCATTGAGGTACACGGCGTAACAAAGATCAGTCCTGCCAGACCGGCAACGATAATTCCCATTCCCGAAGTTGCGAACGTTGCCGGATTCAACCTGTCCGACAGACGGCCGGCATAAAACGAAACCGCACACTGTACACAAGCCTGAACGATAAGTATCAGTCCTGTATTTTGCGGCGTAAATCCGCGAATATACTGCAAATACAGGCTCAGCATGAAAGCGATTGCCGAAGTACAGGCATAATTGATGAGCGCGGAGAGACACGATAATCCGAAAATTTTGCTACCCGAAAAAATGCGGACATTGAAAATCGGCTGTTTTTCCTTCAATTCGTATATAACGAAAACTGTAAAGCAGGCAATTCCTGCTGCAGTCAGAATAAATCCCGAAATATCGGGCAATCTCGAAAAGCCGAATATGAGTCCGAATAATCCGGAGGCATAAACTGCTGAACCGATATAATCAAAATGTTCGCCTTTTGCTTCTATCCATTCCTGTTTGAATATCGCTGCTGCAAATATTGCCACAACGATTCCCAGTAATCCGACAAGGAAGAAAAGACTTTGCCAGCCTGCATACTGAGTGAGCAGCCCGCCCAGAAACGGTCCCGACGCCAAAGCGAAATACACGACTGAAGTGTTTATTCCTATTGCTTTTCCTCTGTGAGCCGGCGGAAATGTCGACACAAGAATTGCCATGCTTGTCCCGAACATCATTGCGCTGCCCATTCCTGCCAGTGCCCTCAACACAATCAGCATTGTTCCGGAAAACGACAGTCCGCACAAAAACGTGGAGATGCTGAACAGTGCAAGTCCTTGTACGAATACTTTTTTGCGTCCAAACAAGTCTGCCAGACGGGCAAAAGGAACCTGAAAAATAGCCGCTGTAATAAGATAAACCGTTGCAATCCAGCTTTGAAATACTGCTCCCATCGAAAATGATTTTCCTATTTGAGGCAGGGACAAATTTATTGCAGAACCCATAAAGGGTACCAGAAAAGACGCGAGACAGATAATCAGAAGAGCCGGATTTTTGCTACTATATTTTTGCTTCATACATAATATTCATTTCAAATACACGAATGCAAAGATAGTACAAATTTGATCAGAATTTGCATGCGACAGTAAACATCTGAATTGTTTACCATACTTTCAACCGGATGTTACTTTTTTGTCATTTTTGACATAAACAGTAGTCGGTATACTAAATTTCATCTGTAATTTGCATGAAAAGAAAACAGCAACATCTCCCCCTTTCGGGTGCATTCCAAAATGTCGGACTGTTCAATTTTATCAGCGGTATGGGTAAAACATTTTCAAGTTGAGATGAGCCACTTCGGACAGGTTTCCGACATTTTTCCGACAGAAAAAATCTCCCGCAGAACTGACTTCCGACTTTTTCCGACAGAAAAAGTCTCCTGCAGTACCGACTTCTGACTTTTTCCGACAGAAAAAGTCTCCCGCAGTACCGACTTCTGACTTTTTCCGACAGAAAAAGTCTCCTGCAGTACCGACTTCTGACTTTTTCCGACTGAAAAAGTCTCCTGCAATACCGACTTCTGACTTTTTTAGACTGAAACGGCTACTGTCAGGCAGCATCGTCTGTGCACAGGCGACATTTTGGAATACACTCTCTCCTTTCTTTGCGATGCATCGCGAAATTTTCAATTTTCAATTTTCAATCCTCAATCCTCAATTTTCACGACAGTAATTCCTGCGCCGCCTGCTTCTTCCTGTTCGTCGGAGAACGTCATCACATCTCCGAAAGTTTTCAGGTAGTGTCTGATTTCTTCTCTGAGTATTCCGTTTCCCTTTCCGTGGAGTATCCTTACCTCGCCCATTCCCAGCATAATTGCCTCGTCGATAAAAGTTGCGACCAGTTCCAGGGCGTCGAAAGTTCTTTCGCCCCTTACATCCAGTGTCGATTTGAAATTAAGCCGTTTCGTCAGCATGTCGGATACGATTGACGAAGGTCTGTTTTTCCCGGCATTTCCGTTCTGGGGAACCCTTTCGATCCTGTCGGGGGCGACATTCACGATTATATTTCCCATAGCCACAGCGACACTGTTGCTTCCGACCGAGATAATCTCCCCGACAGCGCTCTGTTCCCTTATTTTCACCCTGTCGCCGGGAGCCAGCCGGCTGTCGGCGGTGTCCGTTTCCGCCTGCACTGCCGTTTTCTGTTCATTAGCTTTCCGTTCCCTTCGTTTTTTTATCTTCCGCATTCTGCGTTCCATTTTGCCGTCGGCAAATTCGTTACCGGAAACGGTTTCCTTAATTTCCTCCAGTCTGTTTCGTGCAAGTCTGGTTTTTTCCCTGTCTGCCTGGGATTCCTTGATTGTCCGTATTGTATTTTCGATTTCCCTGTTTGCCGAAGCGAGGATTTTTTGCGCCTCCTCCCTTGCTTCGCCGATCAGTTTTTTGCGCATGTCTCTGATTTCCGTCAGTTCCTTTTCGTATATATCCGTCAGTTCGTCGAGTTTTTTATCGGTTTTCCGGATACGGTCCCTTTTACTCTCCCAGTATTTTCTGTCTCTGGCGATTTCTCTGAGGCTTTTTTCCATTTTCACCTGCCGGTTTCCGAGTTTCGATTCCGCCTCCTTCAAAACAGTTTCGGGGAGGCCGATTTTTCTTGCTATCTCGAAGGCAAACGAGCTTCCGGGGATACCCGTTTCCAGCCTGAACAGGGGCTGAATATTCTGGCTGTCGAACAGCATTGCGCCGTTGACAATGCCTTCCGTTGAGGAGGCAAAATATTTCAGACTGGTATAGTGAGTACTTATCAGTCCGAATGCTTTCTTTTTCAGGATATCCGCGAGAACGGCCTCGGCGATTGCCCCTCCTGCGGACGGCTCCGTTCCCGTGCCGAACTCGTCTATCAGGACAAGCGTGCGCCCGTCGGCGTTTTTCATGAAAAATTTCATGCTGGCAAGATGCGAGCTGTATGTGCTTAAATCGTTTTCCAGCGACTGTTCGTCGCCGATGTCTATGAATATATTGTTGAAAATGCCCGTTTCCGAGACTTCCGAAGCCGGGATCAGGAATCCGCACTGCAGCATGTACTGCAGCAGTCCCACGGTTTTTATGCACACCGATTTGCCTCCGGCATTTGGTCCCGAGACAAGCAGAATGCGCTGTTCCTCATTCAAATCAATATCTAATGGCACCACCTCCCTGTTCTCCCTTGCCAGCGCCTTTGCCAGCACCGGATGCCTTGCTCTTTTCAGGCTTATGCAGAGTTCGTCTCTGGCGATCACGGGCATTCCCGAACCCGTTTCGATTGCATAGTATGCCTTGCCCCTGATGAAATCCATATCCGTAAGGATGTCTTCGGCCATGGCGATATCCTCGCAGTAGGGCTGCATGAAGTCCGTTACGGCGACAAGGATTTTCATGATTTCCCTCTGTTCGGCAAACTCCAGTTCCCTGATGCTGTTGTTCAGTTCCACGACTTCCATCGGCTCGATAAAAACGGTGCGTCCCGTTGATGATTCGCCGAGAAGCAGCCCCTTCAGCTTGCGCTTGTTGGCAGCCGGAACCGGAATTGCGGCATGTCCGTCGCGCATGCTTATCCCGGCATCCGCCTCGACGATGCCGCTGCTCCGCGCCGCCTTGAGTATCGCCTGCATGCGTTTGCCGGCGCTTGACTGCCTGGAACGGATTTCCCTGCGGATATCGAACAGATCGGGCGAAGCGCTGTCGCTGACCCGGGCATTGCTGTCTATTATCCGGTCTATCTCCGCGACCACCTTCGACAGGAAATACTTTTCTCCCGGAGCCGGACTGTCCGGAATGGCGGATGAAACCAGCGCCTGCAGGGCGGGATATTCGCTGCCTTTCCTGTTGAAGTACAGCGATATTCGTCTGACGGTATCAAGCGCTGTCCGCAGACCAAGCAGTTCGGCGGGTTCGAGATAGCTGCCGGCGACCTTTATCTTCGGCAGGAAACGCGCGGTGTCCACATAGCCGCTGTCGGGAAACGAATCGTCCATCATGCATATCGTTTTCATTTCCGCCGTCTGCGACAGCGAGTTCATTACTTCGTCCTTCCTGCAGGAAAAACATGCCGAACCGGCTTTTTCCTTTGCCGACAGGGTTACGCACTTGTTCTGAACATAAGCTCTAACCCTGTCAAAACCTGTTTTCTGTTCAAAGCTTTCGGGGTATATCATGGTTCAAATAATATTTTCTGCATAAGGAATGTGGCGTTCATGTTACGTGCGATTCCCTCGTTGATTCTGTAGCTGAACGTCAGCCTGTCGCCTTCTATTTCAGCCTCGAAGCAGCAGTTCCTGATGTTTTCGGGAAATTCCTTTTCGAGACTGCCGAGGACGGGGTCGTGAGTGGCGACTATTCCGTTGCTGTTCATGGCGACCAGCTGCCTGATCAGAGCCAGCGAACCCTTTTGCTTGTCGATGGAATTGGTGCCCTTCAGGATTTCGTCGAGAATGACGAGCAGGGTCTCGCCCGCACGGAGACAGTCGACAATCATTTTCAGCCGCCTGAGTTCTGCAAAAAAGTACGATTCGTTGTCGTTCAGCGAGTCCGCCGTCCGCAGGCTGGTAAACAGTTTGCACGGAAAGACGGTCATTTCCGCGGCGCATACGGGCGCTCCCGTACATGCCAGGATATGATTTATCCCGACTGTTCGCAGATACGTGCTTTTCCCAGCCATGTTTGCCCCCGTAACGACAATGAAGAATGGACGTTTCGTCATGCTCACATCATTCCTGACGCACCTGTCCCTGTGCAGCATGGGATGACCGAGGGCTTTCGCCTCGAATGTCCACTCTCCGGCAATATCCGGATATATGTATCCGGGATGGTTGTGCGCGAATATTGCCAGCGAGGCCAGTGAATCGAATTTCGCCAGGGCGGAAAACCAGGATTCGATATGCTTTCCGTACTCCCCGATCCACTTTTCGATTTTGATGGCATACTTTACGTTCCACATCAGTACTGGATTGAAAAAGAACAGTATCGGATACGAAAACGCCAGTCCCAGACAGTCGCAGTATGTCTTTAGCCGGTCGATTGCTTTCGAAGCCGCAGCGCTGCCGGACGGTTTCAGTGCGGACTTGAGCCTGTCAAGCTCCGCGGATGCGAAACTTTCGTCTTCCATGATCCTGAACAGGCTCGAATACTTTTTCAGCACGCCTGTTTTTTCTTCGAACAGTTCGGATATGCGCTGTACTTTCTTCGAGGGGACAGCGCTTAAAGCGAAAGTTACGACCCACAATCCCCCAAAATATACCGAAGAAACGAAGCCAGCAAGCGCCAGAACCGCCATCGCAAGATATGCGGACGGGACGGCATATACGCATATATTCCAGAACCTGCTTCCGTGAAAAAACGGCCTGTGCGAAAAGGAAGCCGTGTCCAGCCTGTCTTTTCCCGTCAGCATGCCTTTTACCGTGTAATGCAGTATCAGCCCGTATTTTCCGTTCAGTTCTCTGACTGCTTCCTGCTGCTCGAGTATCTGTTCCCTGTTTTCCGGTGGGGAAAGGAAAATGTCTGCAAGCTTTTCCGTTCCAAACGACGTAACCGTCCGGTTTACCGACTGGAAGAAGGAGTTTTTTCCGAACAGGTCAAGATCGGAAGCGAAGCGGTGTCCGGGGTCTGTCCTGTGTCCCGCGCCGTCGAATGCCGAGAAGTCATATTCGATGCCTTTCAGTTCGCCGGCGAGATAGCGGCATTTGGTCTCCGCATAGTTTTTTCTGCGATACAGCCTGTCGTGATGCTTGAGCAGAACCAGGAAAAGCAGCAGTCCCGACGACAGTACTGTAACCGCCGCCGCCGTACTTCCCCGCAAAATGTACGCAACCGCCAGCACGGACAGTACAAGCGCAAGCCTGAGCGTGCCCGTCCGGAATATTTTCCGTTTCAGTATCTGCAATTCGTTTTCCTGCTCTCTTACAGCAGACTGATATGAGGAAATGAGGTCTTTTATATCCATATTAGCTATAGGAGCGCTTTAAGATCGTCCCAACCATTTATTTAATTTTTTTACTGTTTTGTTTTGTTCTTCTATCTCTTTTTGACTTTCTATTATTTTGTCGAGCGCTGCAATAAGCCGTTCCTGCATCTGAATTACACTCCAGTAATCTATCTCTCCTTCTATTTGCATAATCATCTGTTCGTCTTCGTATGCCCAGAGATGGTGGATTATGTGACTGTAGATCTCCGGAAAATCGTCTTCATCCACTTTAAGAATGTAGTTATTAAAGGTGTAGTGACTTTTTGCCAACCTGTTCTGGTCGAAAATGCTCAACAGTTTTTCAATATCATTACGGCATTGCTGTTTGATCTGGTCTATCTGAACTATCCATGAACGGTAATGCAGGCTTTGGACAAACTCATTGTCGCCTGCGTAAAGGTCTTCCTTTGTTGTAACATCCTGTACCCGCCGGCTGTTCGCGTCTAATTGTATAAGCGGATGACCTGTAAAACCAGCCTCACAGGTCAGCAAAAAAATACAGTATATACTGTCATACGTGTCGGCAGTATTTTGAAAGTACCGTTCACGGTAGCGGCGGAAACGCATTATGTCCGACGACAGTTTGGCTTTTTGCACTTCTATTATAACTGTCTTGAAATCCCCTCCGGGCAGAGATATTTTCGCAATAAAATCAAAACGGCATACGGTTAGAAATACAGTCTCTTTCTCTTCCTCTTTTTTTTTGACTGCCTCAGGCAGGACAATAGGTTTTCTGTATGAAAAATCCACTTCAAGCACTTCTTCCCCGATTATCGCGGATAAAAAGGACTTTGCTACCTTTTCATCTTCCATCATAAACTTGAATACTACATCGTATATCGGATTTGCTATATACATATTT
>JAIRZR010000208.1 GCA_031267155.1 Prevotellaceae bacterium
GAATAGGTAAAAATCCGACACATACTCCATCGTCTGAAACGGATACAATCCATTTATGTTTAGGGGTAGTTTTAAACGCGAAACCTCTGTTTTGGCGGATTACAGCCGGGTTTAGCACCAACGGAGCGATCAGGTCGTATAGTCTTTTTTCTGTTCCCTGTAATATTTCCATTACCATATTTAAGATATTTTCCGCAAATATGACAATTATATTTAAAATGACCAACTATTTCTTCTATATATTCAAAAAATGAAGAAAAATATCATTTTCAGTTACGCCACGTATCACACGATAATCTCTTATAAAAATTTTTTTTGTATATTTGCGGCAAAAAAAAAATTTATTATGAAAAATTCGGTTTTGTTTATTTTGGTTTTGTTAGCTACATGCGCCTGTAAAAAAACGGTCAGGGAAGAAAAATGGGTTTCTCTTTTTAATGGCAAAGATATGGACGGATGGACAGTAAAAATATGTGGTTATCCGGTTGGCGAGAATTATGGAAATACTTTCTATGTCAAGGACAGTATATTGAAAACGCAATATACGGCTTATGGAGATACATTCAACGGACGCTTCGGGCATCTATATACAAATCAGGAATATTCTCATTACAAGTTACGCCTTGAATATCGTTTTTCCGGCTCACATGCACCCGGCGCTCCCGGATGGTCGTATTTGAATAGTGGGGTAATGTTGCATGCACAATCGCCGGAAAGTATGCTTTTAAACCAGGACTTCCCCATATCTATTGAAGCACAGTTCCTTGGAAGCGACGAAAAAGTAACGAATACAACCGGAAACGTTTGTACTCCCGGCACAGATATTTATCTGAACGGAATGCCCTATACTAGCCACTGCGCCTCTTCAACTTCTCCAAACTATCCTTATAACGAATGGGTTAAAGCTGAAATAATTGTTCTGAAAGATAGCATTGTGCATCATATTATTAATGGTGACACGGTAATGACTTATACCAAAATGACAGTCAGTGCAGGAAATATGAATTCCGATATACCCGTAGGACAGTTAAAATCAGGACGCATAGCTCTACAATCCGAAGGACATCCTGTTGAATTTAGAAATATGGAAATACTTGACCTGTCGAATAAATACCCGTAAAATTAAATCGGAAAATTCCATTTATTTTACTATAAAAGCCCGCTTGAAAACTTTTCTATCACCAGTTTGGGCATTAAAGAATTCTGCATAAAAGACATAGACGCCGGAAGATAATTTACTGCCGTTTTGACTTTTTCCATCCCATTTCAGGAATCCTTCCATTGTAAGCAATTGATTATTCGCTATTTCAGCGATTTTCATCCCACTTGTTGAATACACTTCAATTCGACATTTGTAGCCCTGTTTATCTGTTTTATATTTAACTTCATAATAATCAAATTCATACATATATTCAGGACTACTGATGGAAATTTTATCAGTCATTGCTTCCGGCTTATTTTGAGAATTTCTATATCCGGGCGTACCATAACCTGCCTCCATAACAGCTGATGTCCAATTATATTTGTC
The DNA here is from genome assembly GCA_031267155.1 of Prevotellaceae bacterium. Classification (GTDB taxonomy): domain Bacteria; phylum Bacteroidota; class Bacteroidia; order Bacteroidales; family UBA932; genus JAIRLF01. The sequence continues at coordinate 1,529 of JAIRZR010000208.1, forward strand.
ATTTGAAGCAACTTGGGGATTGATTCGTTCCAAAGAAACTCCTTTTTGATTTTTCACAGCGCTGTGATGCCAATCCGAAGAATAATCAACTTCGTCTATTACAATGTCATCTTTAGTTCTAAACAGTACAATCGTACCTCTTTCGTTGTTCAAGATTGGCATTTTTACCTCATATACCGATTTGAATGGTGATTGCGGATAGAAATTCGATACACCCTCTCTACTTTCCGTTAATACGATGTATCCGTCCGGCTGAATTGTGTCTGTGATTGATTTTAGCGGGTAATGAGTACGGAAATTTCCTTCTACATTGCGCAAAGCAATAACTAAATTACTTATTATCAAAGATTTATTCGAACGATTATATAATTCAATATATTCGTTACCGCCTGTATATGGATTTGCAAGAATCTCATTGATAATAATTTCCAGCGGTTCAGTCCATATCGTATCAATCGGCTCCGGCAGTTCGGGCTTCAGATCAGCCTTCTTTGAGTTTTCGCTTCCGGGGGTTCCTCCGCGGGCATCGGTTGAAGTATGCCAGGTCGAATCCGGCAGTCGCTCGTATGACCTGCCCGCTGTTGCCTGCGGATACTCAACTTCGTCAATAACGTTTTCTTTGGAGTTTCTGATGGCAACTGTTTTCCCGGTATTTGCCAGGGCAGTAGGGAACTTGTCGAAAGGCAGCAGCAATGCGCCCTCGTCGGCAAAAATATCCCTTTCTGCACGGAACAGGACAGCGTAAGCGCCTGACTTTAAGGTTGAATCCGGCAGGGGAGACGCATTTCCGTCGTAAACGAAAGTCCAGTTTTTCAGATTAAACCCGGAATCGGATGCATTAAAAATTTCAACATATTCGGTTTCGGGGAGTTCCGTCAATCCGGCAGGGTTAGCCATTATTTCGTTGATGATCACGTCTCCGGGCTTCGGCTGTTCGGGCTCCGGCTCCGTATCAGCCTTCTTTGAGTTTTCGCTTCCGGGGGTTCCTCCTCGCGCATCGGTTGAAGTATGCCAGGTCGAATCCGGCAGTCGCTCGTATGACCTGCCCGCTGTTGCCTGCGGATACGTAACTTCGTCGATAACAGTTTCTTTTGAGTTCCTGATGGCGATTGTTTTCCCTGCATTTGACAGGGCAGTGGGGAATTTGTCGAAAGGCAGCAGCAATGCGCCCTCGTCGGCAAAAATATCCCTTTCTGCACGGAACAGGATGGCGTAAGCGCCCGGCTTTAAGGTTGAATCCGGCAGGGGAGAAGCATTTCCGTCGTAAACGAAAGTCCAGTTTTTCAGGTTAAACCCGGAATCGGATGCGTTAAGGATTTCAACATATTCGGTTTCGGGGAGTTCCGTCAATCCGGCAGGGTTAGCCATTATTTCGTTGATGATCACGTCTCCGGGCTGTGAGTAGTCTCCGGGCTCCGGCAGTTCGGGCTCCGGATCAGCCTTCTTTGAGTTTTCGCTTCCGGGGGTTCCTCCGCGGGCATCGGTTGAAGTATGCCAGGTCAAATCCGACAGTCGCTCGTATGACCTGCCCGCTGTTGCCTGCGGATACGCAACTTCGTCGATAACGTTTTCTTTGGAGTTCCTGATGGCAACTGTTTTCCCGGTATTTGCCAGGGCAGTGGGGAACCTGTCGGAAGGCAGCAGCAATGCGCCCCTGTCGGCGAAAATGTCCCTTCCTGCGCGGAACAGGACGGCGTAAGT
>JAIRZR010000234.1 GCA_031267155.1 Prevotellaceae bacterium
GGCTTCCTTTCAATGCATACAAAGATTTAATAACTTTGAGACATAACATAAACGACATTTTAATAAATGTCGGAATAAAATATAACATTAATTTTACATGAGTACTTATAACAGGAAAAATAAACGGGAGTAAATAAAAAAATGGAAATGGATAAACCGGAAGAAAAATTACTGGAGGATATAAAAAATATATCAAATGAAACTTATGATGGTTTATTTAAGTATTCGATTCAGATAAAAAAATGTCGTGAGATATTGAAAGAGTATAAAAACAATGGGGGGACGCAACGGAAAGCATATAATACAATATTGGAATTATATAAATTGTATGATGAAAAAAATATGGAAAATCAATATAATTTTACAGGAGATATTTTGGATATTATTGTTGGGTATACAGGAAATAAAGAAATGTTAATATGGGAAGAATATATGAAAACATAAAAAATAATAGAGTACGGGGGCACTTCGCATAGAGTTAAGAGTTAACAGCGGAACGCTATACGCCATTTGCCCTAAAACTGGTTGGAATATTATTGAACAAAAATATTGACATAAAAAAATAAAATATGGCAAAATTATTAAAGGAGATTTTATGAAAAAAGAAGAAATGAAACAATTAAATGAAAATAAAAAAGCATTGGAATTAACAATAAAAAATAACAGTAAATTATATGGATATAAAACAGTTTCAGGTTTTGTATATAAAATTATAGGTGGTGTCATAAATTATCAGAGTGAATTATTTCCATATGTTCCCGTTTTGTAATAATACTTTTCGATGTACATCCCTTGGGAATAATTCACTCTGATAATTTATGACATCACCGTTTTTTTATAATAGATATTTGTATCCAATGGAAGATAAAACATGGGGATATTTGCAGGGCGATTTTCACTGTATAAAATATTCTCTATGGTATCACTCCTGATCAGAAACCTGTATTGCATATCATAAAATTTCTCGAAAATCATTTGTACCTCAGGCATAAATTCGGGTACAAGTACTGATATGAGATAAGATTTTAATTTTAACCACTCACCTTTGGCGTAAACAGCAGAAGAAATATGCCGGGTATCTTTTATTCGTTCTTTTTGCGTCATTTTATGGAAACGGACAGCAGAATCGCAAATTTGATAGTGATACAGGGGAATATAGTTTACACTGTTACTTACTAAATCTTTGTAATCCTGTATTTCTGAAGAGGGTAAAACATTTTTATCTATATGTACACCAAGAACGCCTGATTGCTTATCGGGCATATACAGGACATAAAGAAAACGTATTTACAGAGGATAATCTGTCATATTAATAAGTAGATTATCAAATAAATACTGCAAGGTATCTCCTTTCTGATAACGAAGGATTGTATGCTGTATCCTTTCCCAACCAACAAGATACTCCCTAACCATTCCGTTATAACTGATAACTGTTGGAGGTCGGCGACCTGCGGAAAACGGTCGCCTTCCGGCCACTGCCTGAAACGCAAGTTCGACGCAGTCAAAGGCAGGACTTTCAGGCAGTGTTATCTGCGTACGGGTTCCGCGGGTCAGCGACCCGCGATTATGAAGATCCGGCTTTTCAAGCCGGGCCTCTGTAAGGCGGCGAAGCGTAAACAGGCCTGTTATGTGTAGTTGCGCCATACACCATTTTCCAATTCCATTTTTAATTTTTCAAAATGTTCTTTTGAAATAATTCTATCCGCGTTTGCTACGAAAATGCAATGGACTAGCGTGTAAACGGTATATTGAAGGATGAATATATGCTGGATTCAACTTTTAAAGGCGGGCATATTGCTAAAAAGGCATGTGCCGAAGCTATTGATCTGTATAACAGGAAGAGACCTCACCGGTCTCCGGGATTAAAGACACCGGAGGAGGTACACATGCGAGTGGCTTAAAAATTTTTTTCCCCATCCCTCGTCTGGTACTTTTTCCTAATTCTTATCATATCTTTTACACGTTTTGTCTGTATAGCTATATCAGGACATGACAGCCAACTCTTAGTTCTTAGTTCTTAACTATAAACGACATCGCCTGCCGGGGAACGCGCATAAAAAAGAAACCGGCAGACGAGTCGTAAATATAAATAAATAATACTGTTTCTCCTATCTGATAAACAGCAGTTCCCTGTATTTTGGCAGGGGCCACAGTTCGTTATCGACCGAGAGTTCGAGTTTGTCGATATGGTATCGGATTTCGTCGAGGAGCACAGCCACATTATCGTGATAGGCGATAGCCTTTTCGCGCACGTCCTCAATCCTGTTGGCGAGTTTCCGGGCATCGACAAGACTGGCTGTCAGTTCCCTGACATGATTGACATGGTCGGAAATCTTTTTCAGCATTTCGATATCCGCCCTGGCGATTTTATACAGATCGTCGGGGAACAGCCGCTTGAGCTTTTCGATCTTGCCGAGGAGAATCTCCTGATAGCGCAGCGCGACGGGGACGATATGGTTGGAAGCAATATCGCCGAGCACCCGCGCCTCGATCTGGATTTTCTTGGTGTATGTCTCAAGCTCGACCTCGACGCGCGCTTCGAGTTCCTTTTCACTGAGGACATTCGTTGCGGCATACATTTTTACAGTATCTTCGGCGAGGAAACGGTCGAAAATCAGCGGCACCGAAGTTTCGCAGTCGAGACCGCGTTTTTCGGCTTCGGCTTTCCATTCGTCGCTGTAGTTGTTTCCGTCGAAGCATATCGCCCTGCTTTTCACGACATAGTCGCGCACGACCTCCACGATTGCGTTTTCCTTTGCGGCTCCTGCGGCAATCTTCGCATCGACTGCGGCTTTGAACTCGATAAGCTGTTCCGCCACAGCCGTATTCAGGGCAATCATTGCCCCGGCACAGTTTGCCGACGAGCCGACGGCACGGAACTCGAAGCGGTTGCCGGTGAAGGCAAAGGGAGACGTGCGGTTACGGTCGGTATTGTCAATCAGCAGTTCCGGGATGTGCGATATGTCGAATTTCAGGCTCTGCTTGCCGTCCATCCTGATAATATTGTCGCCCTTTTCGATATCGTCCAGCACGGCGCTGATCTGCGAGCCGAGGAAAATGGAAATAATCGCCGGCGGAGCCTCGTTTGCGCCGAGGCGGTGGGCATTCGTTGCGCTGGAGATGCTTGCCTTCAGGAGGCCGTTGTGTTTCCACACAGCCATCATGACGTTGGCAATGAAAGTGATGAAGCGCAGCTTGTCCTCCGGCGTTTTGCCCGGCGACAGCAGGTTTGCGCCCGTATTCGTGCCGAGCGACCAGTTGTTGTGTTTTCCGCTGCCGTTGATTCCCTTGAATGGCTTTTCGTGCAGCAGCACGCGGAAACAGTGCCGGCGCGCGACCTTCTTCATTATCGACATCAGCAGGATGTTGTGGTCGTTTGCGAGATTCGTCTCCTCGTACACCGGGGCAAGCTCGAACTGGTTCGGGGCGACCTCGTTGTGGCGCGTCTTGAGGGGGATGCCGAGCTTGAGCGATTCAAATTCGAGATCCTTCATGAAAGCTGCCACACGCGTGGGGATCGAGCCGAAATAATGATCTTCCAGCTGCTGGTTCTTTGCGCTTTCGTGTCCCAGCAGAGTGCGTCCGGTGAGCACAAGGTCGGGGCGCACAGCCCACAGAGCCTCGTCGACCAGGAAATATTCCTGTTCCCATCCCAGATACGAGAACACCTTGTTCACGTTCGGGTCGAAATAGCGGCACACGTCCGTCGCCGCGCTGTTCACCGCCGCCAGAGCCTTCAGCAGGGGCGCCTTGTAGTCGAGAGTTTCGCCCGTGTACGAGATAAAAATCGTCGGGATACAGAGCGTGTCGTCCACAATAAACGCCGGCGAAGTGGGATCCCATGCGGAATATCCGCGGGCTTCGAAAGTGTTTCGTATGCCTCCGCTCGGAAAGCTCGAAGCGTCGGGTTCCTGCTGTATCAGCAGTTTGCTCGAAAACTCCTCGATCACCCCGCCCTTCCCGTCAGGCTCGATAAAGGCGTCGTGCTTTTCAGCCGTGCCTCCGGTAAGCGGCTGAAACCAGTGCGTATAGTGTGTCACGCCCTTTTCCTCAGCCCATTTTTTCATTCCCGCGGCGACGGATTCTGCCGTCCCGTTGTCGAGAAACGTCCCGTTCTGCATCGTGTCGAGCAAAGCCTCATACGACTTCTTTGGCAGATACTTGAGCATCTTCTCGTTGTTGAACACATTCTCGCCGAAATAGTCCGCCGGACGTCCTTCGGGAGGAATAACGGCAACCGCCTTGCGCTTGATTGCCTCACTGATTACTTCAAATCTTAATGACATTGTTTATTTTATTTATGTTTACAAAAATTTAATTATTTACCTTTATATATATTACGTTCATTTTTAAAAAATTGCCGGCAGCTTTTCATACCGTAACCGCCGGCAAAGATATTAAATAGTTTAGTTATATGCGCTTTCGCCGTGTTCGTAAACGTCGAGGCCTTCTTCCTCGACACGCTTTTCGACACGCACTCCTATCGTCTTTTTGATACCGTAGAATATCAGGAAGCCCGTCGCGAGCGCCCAGACGCTGGTGGCAAGCGAGCCGAGCGCCTGAACGCCAAGCAGCCCGAATCCGCCGCCGGTAAACACTCCGCCTTCAATGGCAAACAGCCCGACGCAGAGGGTTCCCAGAACTCCGCACACGCCGTGCACGGCTATTGCGCCGACAGGGTCGTCAACCTTCAGGACGCGGTCGATGAACGAAACGGCGTAAACCATAACGACGCCGCTGAGTATGCCGATGATAACCGCGCTGAGCGGCGACACGCAGTCGCATCCCGCAGTGATGCCGACCAGTCCGCCAAGCACGCCGTTGAGGGTGAGCGAAAGGGTTGGCTTGCCATATTTTATCCATACCAGGACAAGCGCGGAAACTCCGCCGGCTGCCGCCGCAAGGTTCGTGGTGAGGAATACGCTCGATATTGCCGTCGCGTGGGCAAGCGACGATGCGGCGCCCTCGCTCCCGGGGTTGAAGCCGAACCATCCGAGCCAGAGCAGGAACACGCCCATGCAGGCTACCGTAAGGTTGTGACCCGGTATTGCATTGACCTTTCCGGCGCGGTATTTCCCGATGCGCGGACCGATCACCGCGGCTCCGGCAAGGGCTATCCATCCGCCGACCGAGTGTACCACGGTGCTTCCGGCAAAGTCGTGGAAGCCAAGTTCCGACAGCCATCCGCCGCCCCATGTCCAGTGACCCGAGACGGGATAGATTACCGCCGAAATCAGGATACAGTATATAAGGTATGCCTTGAACCTTGTACGCTCGGCAACCGCGCCCGACACGATGGTCGCCGCCGTTGCGCAGAACATTGTCTGGAATACAAGATACGCCTCGCGCGGAATGTCGCCTTCCCATCCGGCAAAGCCCGCCAGGTCGAGACTGCCGACAAATCCGGCAATGTCGCTCCCGAACATCAGGCTGAAGCCCGTCAGCCAGAACAGCAGCGAACCCGTGGAAAAGTCCAGCAGATTCTTCATCAGGATGTTCGTCGTGTTTTTCGAGCGGGTAAATCCCGATTCGACCAGCGAAAATCCCAGCTGCATCAGGAATACAAGCATCGCGGCAAGCAGTATCCACACCGTGTCGATTGCGATCACAAGGTCGCCGATTTTCTCTATCGCAGTTCCCCCGTCCGCTATGGGCGCGGAGGCTGCCATTATCATTTCTGTTGCTAAAAAAATATTCATTTTCAGTTTCTTTTAATCAATTATTACTTTAATTTTTCCTCATCGGGCAGATACAGCGAAATATCTCCCCTTTCGCCCGTGCGTATGCGGTACGATTCAGTTACTTCCGAGACGAATATCCGTCCGTCGCCTACCTCGCCCGTCTGCGCCGATTTCAGTATCGCGTCCACGGTTCTGTCGGCATTCTGGCTGCGTACCACGATGGTCAGCATTGTCCGCTCGATAATATCCGTGTTGTATATCACTCCACGGTAGATACGTTCCTTGCGGCTTTTTCCCACGCCGCGCACGTCCGTATATGAAAACCATTCGATGTCGGCAGCCAGCAGCGCCTCCTTTACTTCGTCGAATTTCGTTTTCCTGATTATTGCTTCAATCTTTTTCATGATTTACTGTATTTTTATAATTTAAAACATTTAAAATGAAAACCCTACTACAAGATGCGATGCGTCTGTTGCAGGCGAAAAAATGCACTGCACGAACAGCGGTATCGAGAATGTCGGCGTGATTTCCAGCTTCTTCGATCCCAGCAGCGATACGGACGAGACCTGAAATCCCGTCTTTCCATTTGCCGGAACCAGCCATGCATACGAATCCCAGGGCGCAGCGCCCACGGAGGCAGTGAAATCAAGCCCGCCAAGCGAAAACTCATACGCCGCCTCGATATACGTCGAAAACTGCTGTTTCCCGTCTTCGTCCCTGTCCATTCTTCCTGCGAAAAACGTGTTCCACGAGAGCGTCAGCGGAAATTTTTCGCCGAACGTGTACGCGAGATTGCCTTCAAACAGATGGTTGTCGGCATGATATTCGAAAAACGAGCCTTCGGCGCCGTTCCAGTAATAGTCGGTAATCCCCAGTGAAAACCCGCCGGCGGAATAGCTTGCCGAAAAATCAAGCTCGTAGGGAACGGGATTAGCCGAAACCGATCCCCATGCACCCAGCGAAAATCCCTTATAGCCAAGTCCAAGCGACGGCTGGAAACTTATTCCCGTTCCCTGGCTGACGCCTCTCCATACATATTTGCTTACCAGATCCACTCCGGCAGAGGTTTCAAGCGATTCCTGCCCGATTGCAGGCGCTACGATAGTCACTGACAGGACTGTCAGTCCGAGTATAAAACTCTTTATATAATTTTTATTCATTACTTTAACTTTTTTAATTTAATTTGACATAATCTAATTTGATATTTTTCCCGATATCACGGGTCGCGACGATAACAGTCGCCATTCCATCTAAATTTCAATTGCAGCGATTCCCCCCGTCCGGGGGTTCTGAGCTTTTGCAAAATTGTACCTTCGTATCAGTTTCATTTTCTTACTAATTTTTAAATATCGTTTACGGGCGCAAATATATATGCTTTTTTTTAAATACAATCACTTTTTTTCAAAAATATTTCACTTTTTTTGTATTTTATTGATACACACCCCCTATTTTTTAGGGGGTGATGTGAAATTTTTTATATTTCTATGAAAAATTTACTGCATGACGATGGAAAAAATGCGTTTTTCCCACTTTTTTTGTGATTTTTTAGGGGGTATATTTCTGAAAAATGCGTTTTTTTTGGAGGTAGGCATCATTTTTTATGGGGGTATTAATATTATTGTCGGATTAGGACGACAGGATTAGGGCGACCGCAAGGGTGGATGTTAAAAATGTTACATGCATTGAAAAATAATTGCGCTTCATTTTATGAATTACAATAATGTCACGCCTTCGGCGTTTTGTAAGGTTTGTGTTTGTTGTTTTGCTATAAAAATAACATCCCTTCGGGATTTTTGTGCCGATATTCAAACATATTTTTATTAGATAAACCCGAAGGGTGGGGTGTTAAAAATCCGGGTATGAATTTTAAAATTTGCACCTCATAAATTATGATATGAGACTGTTTTCCACCCCGGAAAATGGCTTGAAAAGCCGGATTTTCATAACCGCAGGTCAGCGACCTGCGGAATCTGTGCGCAGATAAAACTGACTGAAAGGCAGGAAAGGCGATTATTTTCCGCAGGTCGCGACCTGCGGTTATGAAAATAAAGCCCTTCGGACTATCATGCTTCAAGAAAACTCTGAACGAATATTTTTTGAAACAATAACCGGATTTTTAACACTCCAGGCGACAGGATTAGGGCGACCGCAAGGGTCGCCCCTACGTCGTCACATGATTGCCGTTACCAGCAATGACGCCTGTGGATGTGGCGATTGTAGGGGCAAGGCATGCCTTGCTCCTACACAACCTGTCATCCGGAAGACTTCCCCGACGTCCGGGAGACTTCTCCCAGCGTACGGGAAGCCTTCACAAAATCGTCCCGGCAACAGGGATGCGGCTCAAAATGTTTTCGGAGACAAAAATATTTGTACTTTTGAAAAGTTTTTTGATGATAAATGAGCCGTAACAGGAAATGGAAGAAGAGTCATATACTGCAAATACAGGGATCCGTAAAATCATCCACATAGACATGGATGCTTTTTACGCTTCCATAGAACAGCGCGACAACGAAGAATACCGCGGAAAGCCTGTCGCCGTGGGGTATTCCGAAGCCCGCGGGGTAGTTTCCGCCGCAAGCTATGAAGCCCGGGAGTACGGCATTCATTCGGCAATGCCTTCGATTACCGCGAAGAGGAAATGTCCGCATTTGATTTTTGTCGCGCCGCGTTTTGACGTCTATCATGCCGTTTCGAGACAGATACGCGCCATTTTTCTGGAATATACCGATCTGGTAGAGCCTTTGTCTCTGGACGAGGCTTTTCTGGATGTAACGGTAAACCACAAAAATATCCCCTCGGCAATTATTATCGCCAGGGAAATACAGCAGAAAATATACGGGGAAACCGGTTTAAGAGCTTCCGCCGGAGTTTCGTACAACAAGTTCCTTGCAAAAATCGCTTCCGACTATAAAAAGCCGAACGGCTTTTTTGTCATTTTGCCGCAGGACGCCGTAAAGTTTATTGAATCATTGAAGATTGAGCGGTTTTTCGGAGTAGGACGGGTGACAGCCCAAAAAATGCACGAACAGGGAATTTTTACAGGTCTGGACCTGAAAAAACGTTCGGAAACGGAACTGCTCGGACTGTTCGGCAAAGCAGGCCGCGCCTTCCATGAATACGCCCGCGGAATCGACCTGCGGGAAGTGGAACCGAACCGGATCACCAAATCCATCAGTTCCGAAACGACTTTCTTTACCGACAAAGATTCCCTGCTGTTACTGAACGTCGAATTGTATAATCTCGCCAAAGAAGTGATTCAGCGCATGAAAGAGGAGTCTTTTTTCGGAAAAACAATCACCGTCAAAGTGAAATATTCCGATTTTAAGATTGTCACAAGAAGCAAGACCTTTCCGCAGCGCATTACAGACTTCTATTTTCTTTGGGATTCAGGCAAAAACATACTGAAACAGATAGACTTGTCCCAAAAGAAAATACGCCTGCTTGGCCTAGGCGTAAGCAATGCAGTTAGCGAACCGGATAGAAAATATACCCAGTTGGATCTGTTCTAAGGGATGCTGTTTTCGGGCGAAATATTATTTTGAGACGCTATGGACTTCTATAATCCCAAAATGTCCATTAGGGAGCTACCCATCGCTATAGCTATCCCCCCCTATTTTCTAATGGACACCATTAGAAAATAAGTTTGATAATATATTGAGATGTATAAATTTATATCT
>JAIRZR010000256.1 GCA_031267155.1 Prevotellaceae bacterium
CTGACTTGTTCTGAACTATTGTACGATGCGCGAAGGATTGAAGCGTACGTTTTAACCGGAGAAATACTAACATAAAAATGAAAAGGATTAAATGTTATAATTGAAAAATCATGGAAGAAAATAAATCATCCAGATTATCCAACTCCGCCTTTTTTGTAAATGAAGTATTGCGCGGATTAATAAAAGGGGTAAAAGCCGCACAACGCGACATTCATATTCCGGGCGCGAAAATAATCCCTGAAGATATGGAACTACGGGTTCACTTTGCGGTAGAAGAATTCCCGGGCTTCGGTGTAAATTTCGACATTCCGGTCAAAATATCGGCCATACCGGAACCTGATGCCGCTGAAGGTCGTCCGCAGTCGGCAATCCTCAATACGAAAATCCGTGACATTCCCGACAGTATCATGCCGACACGGATAAAGCAAAGGTTTGCCTGCGCGAACATAGAAATCATCCGCGACATAGTCAATCTACCCGACGCAAAAGAATTGCTAAAATACCGGAATATCGGATATAAAAGCATCAGTCAGGTAGAATCTTTTCTCGAAAGTTGCGGCCTCTCATTCGGAATGTTCAATCAAAAATAAAACAGATAAATTATGAGAAAAGAAGACTTTAAAAACAAACTGGCCGTAGATCAGTACGGCGAAACGGTCGTTGTATGGCGCGTAAACTGGGGTGTTGCATACACCAATAAGGGCACGTATCACAGCTCGAAGCTGTTCGTGGGCGGACGGTCAATTCAAACACTATTAAACAAACAATTATGAACACAGAGGAAACCAAAGACAAAGAGTACGCTAATTCTTTGTATAGAAATATTTACGATTCTATAATGAAAGACGAGGTAAGTTTTGAATCGAAGATTACCCTTGTAGCATTCGGTATGACAGTGATATTTATTGCTTATATCATTTCAAAGGGTTCGGGCTTTATTTGTTTGCCAATCGGCATCATCGGGGCGTCCTTCCTTTTGCTGTGCCTAATCTCCGATATGTTGTCTCTCGTTATTGGAGTGATGACAATGAGGAAATATGCCAATATATTGAAAGAATATATAGAGCAGTCCATTCCTGCTGATTTATACGGTATAGTAAATAAAATCAACAGGATCGTTGACGCCTGGAATCAGCTTTCGGCAATTCTTTTATTCCTCGGAATGATACTTACGGCGATATTCATTTTTGTAAATATTTAAAACAATCATAAATAACAAGACTATGAACGAACAAGTAAAGCAAATAGTAGAAAAACTCACCGAAAAGAGCCGCAAGGGTGGGGCTATTTGGAGAAAGAACAATAGTGAATTTGACATCATCCTTCCATCTGGAGTCATTTTCATTGAAGAAGATGAGGATGGTCATCTTAACACAACCTATGGCTTATATATAAACAACAATAAGGATGAGTGCATATATAGGCACATAGTGAGCGAAAAGAAAGATAGGGAATGTTTTGATTTGCTACGAAAGTTGTATTACAGCGCAAGGACAGCACACTACAATGCGGGACAGCTATACGAAAGCATGCTGAAAAAAATAGAAAGCGCCGACACCATCGGACGCAAAGACGACTAAAGCAAACGAACTATGGAAGAAATAAAGACAAAAGATGTAATCATCATTGTAGTCGGCACAATAATAGGCGGTCTTATCGCCGCTTTCGCTATCGAAATACTCACCGATTGTACATGCGTGGAGGCTTTTGGAATATCCTCCGCCGGCAGTCTGGCGGCTATAAGCGCACGCTTCATATCAATATCAAAAACTCACAACATAACACCAAAAAAAATAAAAAACAGATTATGAAATCAATTAACGTGGACAGATTCTTTGAAATCGCCCAATTCACAAGCGCGATGATAATACTCATCATCTCCGCATCGCTCCTGTTATGGAGCATCATACACCCGGATATCGACGGTGTCAGCGTAATACTCTTTATCGCCGGGCTAATCTTTACGTTCTCCGGTTATGGCCTTGTAAGGATAGCGTATAAAGAAGTGAAAGGAACAGAGCCGGATGATAATCCGACCGATGAGCCGGAAGGAATGGAAGCGGAAAACGAATTAATTTTTTGATGTGACGTTCACGATGTGTAACATTTATTTGTAATCAGCCTCCCGCCCGTTGCGAAACTCACGGGAGGCGCTCCCGGCGGGGAGATTAAAGAAAGTAGAGAACAGAAATAATAATAATAATCGACACCTTCGGTAAGCGTACCAGGGTCGGGGATCATACACAAAATTCAACTCGCTAATGATACAGTCCTGTCGGTTAAAAAGATGTACGGAAGAACTGTCAGCCCGGACGCTCCGGTGTAATTCCGGGCCGACAGCTGATGTGAGTGATAAGTTTTAAACATAATAATATAAACAACTATGAATACAAAAGAAAGAAGTGACGAACTGAAGCGGCAGGCGGAGATACTGGCTATTGAATTGGCTTGCATAGGCATGAAAGTCGGCGGCGTAAAGTCCTTTGAAATGATGGACGTAGAATTCTATCAGAGGATTAATGTCAGGATTGCGAGAATGAACACCGATAACGAACGTCGATACAGGACGTCGGTAAGCGGCAATATATTAACCGTAAGGCGTGAATTGTGATGGAAAAAACGACGGTTTACCAGATCAGCCCGGAGGACTTGAAGGCGTTCTTTGATGAGGAATATGCAAAGAAGGATGCAAACGCTTCGCTTAACGCATTATTGAGGCGATACAGGGATGTTTTTATCGACATTAAGATGGTTGCCCTGATGCACAGGGTTCACCCGCAAACGGTACGCAATTACATCCGTGACGGCCTGATTAAACCGGAACTTAGAACGGTCGAGGATGGTAAATATAAATTCAGGATGGATTATGCCCTGGAGCTCGACTTTGAGAAACTGAAACAACAATTAAAAGAAAGGAGTTATATATGAAAAAGTACTTTAAAATCATGCTGTTTGCATGTTTGATACTGTGTTCCGTTTATGCCGTAACCGGCTTTATAATTAAGGCGAGTTACGCAGCAAGCGGTATGGCCGGCACGGCGTTCGTGTTTGCCGGATTGCTCATCACCTGCGGGTGCTGCTTCGTTATAAGGGAATCTTATAAGGATATGAAAAAAGGGAACTGCTCCCCCTGCCGGAGCAATTCCCTCAATAAATTACAAAACGTTTTAAAACCAAAATCTTTATGACAAAAAGTTTGATTACGCCCGCAAAGATACGGGAAAAAGATTGCAAAACAATAGATTTGCAACAAAAAAATAAAGTAAAGAATATTTACATGATTGAGAACGACGGAGGATTGTCCTTTAGCGTTCAGAAAGTAAAGCCCTCGATTGTGACCTCTTCAGGAAATCAGGAATTTCCGGAAGAAATACTGTTCCTGGTTGAAAAAGTTGATGCTTTTACAGACTTGACGGTTGATGGCGATTTGATTTTATCCATCACCAAAGATGAAGCGAGAAGCCTTGTTAAGGTTCTGCAAAGGTTATTGAATTAACGATTAAAAAAATAGTGATATGAATGCAATTAAACTGTTACGGCAGGACGACAAAAGGATTGTGTCTGCAAATGATCTGTTCCGGGCGATGAGCTACAGGAAATCGACTGCAGACGAAAGAGATCGCATGGACGACTTCCGCCTCTGGATGGCGGACAGGATATTAAATTTCGACATGGAAGAGGGGGTGGATTACTTTATTTACATCGACGCCCGGTGTGTCGGCGAGTTACTGAAGTACGAATCCGCGCCGAAGGAGGTAAGACAGCTTTTTGAATCAGAGGTAAGAGAGGAGGTGTACGCATGAAAAAGATTGTTGAGGAATGGAAAACTATTGAGGGGTATCCCAATTATAAGATATCCAATATGGGGCGGTGCAGAAAGATGCCAAGTCGTAATTGTAAAGTAATCCTGACGGTACAGACTCGAGGTGTCACATATAGCTTTTATAATTTATCAAATCGCTCGACCGAATCAAAGAGAGGGGTTGGTAAACTGGTGGCCTGTCATTTTGTCCCCAATCCGAACGGGTATAAATTTATCAGATTTAA
>JAIRZR010000335.1 GCA_031267155.1 Prevotellaceae bacterium
AGTTCACGGCTGCCGATGAAACTGTTCAATTTCTACATGATTTATATATTGTTTACAATCAATTATTTACGATTATTTGAGGTCACAAAAGGGCACAGTTACCCCATCAGGGGCATCCAGTTGAATTTTGCGGAACATATTATAAGTCAAATTCATCAGGCCAATAACGGTAGTTGCCCGTTTCATACCGATACATTGAATGTACATCCCGTTCATGGAGTTTTCCATGAAACCGAAAATATGTTCCACACGCGAACGAACGCGAGATTTTTCCCTGTTACCCGCTTTTTGTGCTTCTGTCAGCGGTTTATTTTTCGCTCGCAATGACGACGTGAGGTACTTTTTGGATAGCCTCTGACGGGACTTTGGCAGTTTACTCCGGACTTCGCTTCGGCCTGCACGGGCTTATCAAAATTTAGACGCCTACGGCGTTAAAATAAACTAAAAACTAAAAGTTAAGAGTACTCATAACTATTAACTCTCAACTCTTAGTCCTTAACTTTTAGTTTTTAACTAAAAAAGTCCCATTGTCCCGACGAAAACGAGTAATGCATATCCTATTACAAGTCCTGCGATACCGACAATCAGTCCGACCCTGATCATGTCTTTCTGTTCCACCAGTCCCGTGGCATGAGCCAGGGCATTGGGCGGCGTGCTGACGGGCAGCGACATTGCCAGCGAAGCGCTGACAGCGATTCCGATAAGCAGAGTCTGTATTCCGCCAACGGCAGTCAGCTGTTCCTGCATTCCGGTTCCCACTACCGCCAGTATGGGTATCAGCAGGGAGGCCGTTGCCGTATTGGAGATAAAATTGGACAGAATCCAGCACAGCATGCAGCTTGCAATTACCACAACGACTGGCGAAAAGGTATGGAAGGCGACAGATTCCACAATCCGTATTGCCAGGCCCGTATCGTTCATTGCCATACCCAGTGCAAACCCTCCGGCAACCAGCCACAGGACGCTCCAGTTGATTTCTTCCAGATCGCGCCGCGTAATGATGCCGGAAACACAGAATACGGCAACGGGAATCATTGCTACGACATTGGCGCTGACTCCGGTTAGCCTGTCGAGCATCCACATCAGAATGGTTACTGCAAACGTGATATATACAATCCACGATTTGAATCCCTTTTGCACCTCTCCCTCTATTTTCAGGTGTACCGTTTTCTGTTTAAAGGGGAAAAGCGTTTTCAGCACAAACCACGAAATAAGCAGAAGCAGTAGGGCATACGGAAACATGCACGCCATCCACTGTCCGAAGCCGATGTTCATGTCGAGACCTGCCGGGTCATTCAGGTATTTCAGGGCAATCGCGTTGGGCGGCGTTCCGATTGGCGTGCCCATGCCGCCGATATTGGCAGCCAGGGGAATCGAAAGCGCCAAGGCAGCGCGTCCCTTTCCATCGCCGGGAAGCGCCTTCAGCACGGGCGTCAGGAAAGCCAGCATCATGGCAGCCGTCGCCGTATTGCTTATGAACATGGAAAAAAATCCGGTCACCAGCAGAAATCCGAGCAGGACATATTTCGACTTTGTCCCGAACGGCTTCAGCATCGCTTTTGCCAGCAGGACGTCCAGCCCCGTTTTGGTTGCGGCAATTGCCAAAATAAAACCGCCGAGAAAAAGCATGATGATCGGGTCGGCAAACGTGGCAAGGAGCGCCTTGTAACTGACCGACTGTCCCATCTCGCGGTATTCCGCAGCATTGTTGAAAAGCCAGAGGCTGCTGTCGGAAACGGTAAACAGCAACAGCGTTATGGACAGTACGGATGTACACCATGGAGGAACGATTTCCATGACCCACATCAGTACGGCGAGCACAAATATTGCAGCTACACGCTGTTCGCTTACCGAAATGTCGCCAAGATGCAGCGCTTCCGGCGGCGCAAACCATACGCCGAAAAACGCCGCACATAAAATGCCAAGCATAATCACTGTTTTCAACCGGGATTTTCCGGGAATCTTTTTTAAGGTTTTCGACTGTTCTTTAGACTCTTGAACCCTTTTAAATAATTTAAACATAATTCTAATAACTTTCTATAAAATAAATAACCTGCCAATTAAACGTTCTTTGCGCTTCAATGTTATTCGTGAAAAAACAGTATGACTGCTTATCTGCTCCGATCAGGCGATCTGCTAACAGTGTCGCCTGCTGTTATTGTATTCACTTCAATGGATTGTTACATAAGCCGGTAAAATAAATTCCCTTTATCCCTGAACTATTCAAAAAATGGATGTATTTGACTGCGACGGACTTCGAAAAAAGTATAATCAAAACCCTTTCGTGGCTTGTATAATCAAAACCTTTTCATACTTTTGCATAATTTTTTAATGTAATGTAAGTATGAGAAAGTTTTTGATTTTCATTTTATCTTTATGCTGCATTTCAACCTATAGTCAACACAATAGCCAAAATCGTGTGCCGGAATGGAAGAATCCGGAAATTACGTCGGTAAACCGGCTTCCAATGAAATCCGGTTTTTTCGCTTTCGAATCCCGGACGCTGGCAGAAAGCCGCAATAAGGAACAGTCGGCTTATTTTCTGTCGCTTAACGGGGTATGGAAGTTCAACTGGGTAGAGAAACCGGCGGATACGGCAGCCGGATTTTACCGGGAAGATTTCGACGACAGCGGATGGGACAGTTTCAATGTCCCGGCAAACTGGGAGTTCAACAATTCGGGCAAGAACTACGGTTATCCGATTTACGTCAATCATCCCTACGAGTTTGGAGTCCGGCATCCCGATCCCAAAGCGCTGATGCAGAACATTCCCGACGACTACAATCCTGTCGGTTCCTATCGCCGCCAGTTCACCCTTCCCGAAAGCTGGGACGGGCGGGAGATATTCCTTCATCTGGGAGGGGTGAAATCCGCGTTTTACGTCTGGGTGAACGGAAAGTACGCGGGTTATGGCGAAGACGGCAAGCTGGAATCCGAGTACGACATTACTCCATACGTGCGCAGGGGGAAGAATGTCATTGCACTCCAGGCATACCGCTGGAGCGATGCGAGCTATCTTGAGTGTCAGGATTTCTGGCGCATTTCGGGCGTCGAGCGCGACGTGTATCTGTATTCGACTCCGAAAGTCGCAATAAGCGACTACAAAATCATCAGCGGTCTGGACGAAAACTACAAAAACGGGAAACTCGACATCACTGTCAGGTTGCGCAATTATGATGTAAAGTTCAGGGATACAGCTCCCGTTCCCGTAAAGTACAGCCTGCGGGCGACGGTCTGGGACAGGAACAAAACGGCGAAAGTGTACGAGCAAACTCAATCCGGAGAGTTTGACACGCGGACAGGCACGGCGTCCTTCAATGCGGAATTGCCCGGCGTGCGGCAGTGGTCGGCGGAAACGCCGAACCTTTACACGCTGTATCTGGTTTTGGAGATAGACGGTAAAGAGCAGGAAATCATCCCGGACAGAATCGGTTTCCGGACTGTGGAAATCAGGAACGCACAGGTTCTTGTCAACGGTAAGCCGGTATATTTCAAAGGCGTAAACAGGCACGAACATTCTCCCGAAACTGCGCATGTCATCTCGAAGGAAGAGATGCTGAAGGATGTGGAACTGATGAAAAAACTGAACATCAACGCCGTCAGAAACGCTCACTATCCCGCCGATCCCTATTTTTACGAACTGTGCGACGAGTACGGTCTGTATGTCTGCGACGAGGCGAATATCGAATCGCACGGAATGGGATACAGTCTCGACCGTACGCTGGGGAACAACTATCTGTGGCTAAACGCTCATCTCGACCGTATTATGAGGATGTACGAAAGGGATAAAAACCGTCCGTGCGTGATATTCTGGTCGCTGGGAAACGAAGCCGGAAACGGATATGTGTTCTACAATGCATACATGAAGCTGAAGGCGGCTGACCCGACACGTCCGGTACAGTACGAACGCGCTGTGATGGAATGGAATACGGATATATATGTCCCGCAGTATCCCTCGCCGGACGGATTCCGCAATTATGCCCTGAACCGTACCGACCGCCCGATGATATCCTCGGAATATGCCCACGCGATGGGAAACAGCCTTGGCAATTTCAAGGAATACTGGGAGGTAATCGAAAATCCGGAATACAAAACCCTGCAGGGCGGATTTATCTGGGACTGGATTGACCAGGGACTTAAAGTTACGAGAAACGGCAGAACATTTTTCGCATACGGCGGCGATTTCGAGCCTGAATCAGTTTTCGAGGGAAAGGGGAACGACCGCAATTTCCTGATAAACGGAATGATCAGTCCGGCGCGGATACCCAATCCGGGAGCTTACGAAGTGAAGAAGGTATATCGGAATATCGCCGCAAGCCTCTCAAACGCTTCCGGCTACGAAGTGGAAGTCCGAAACAAAAACTTCTTCCGCGACCTGAGCAACTGCTATCTTTCGTGGAGCCTGCTCGAAAACGGCAAAAGCGTGCAGTCGGGCAGGATTGACAATCTTGATATTGCGCCTCTTCAGTCGAAAAAGTACGCGATTCCCCTTGGCGGGACGCGGTCGAAAGACAGGGAATATTACCTGAACATCAAATTTCTGCTGAAAACGGCAGAGCCGCTGCTGGAAAAGGATTACGAGATAGCTTCGGAACAGTTTGCCCTGACGGAGTTTAAGTCTCCCGATTTCGCAAAAGCCGGCGGAACGGGCAGTCTCAAAGTCGAATCCCTGTCCGGCACATGCAGGCTGCAGGGCAAAAATTTCAGTGTAACTTTCGACCTTTCCTCGGGACTGATCAGGGAATACAAATACGGGGGACAGTCGCTGATTGTCAGCGGAGCGCAGGTCAATTTCTGGAGGGCAATGACCGACAACGACCACGGCGCCGGCTCGAATAAAAAACTGCGGGAATGGTTCAGCGCCGGCAAGACGGAAAAGCCCGAAGTAAGCGTTTCGGAAGGAAATCCCTGCACGATCACCGTAAAAAGGAATTTGCTGGGAAACGACGCCGAAATGATTCAGACATACACTGTTGATTCGGACGGCAGGATACTTGTCGAAAACAGTTTTGTTAAAAAACAGGGGCAGCATGCCATGATGCCGAAGTTCGGAAATATCCTTGTGCTCGCCGGTATGTACAGAAATTTAACATATTACGGACGCGGTCCATGGGAAAACTATATCGACCGTAACTATTCTTCCGATCTCGGGATATATGCAGGCACTGTCGATGATCAGTATTTTCCATACGTCCGTCCGCAGGAAAGCGGAAACAAAACGGATGTGCGCTGGATTAGCCTGACCGACAAAAAGGGACGGGGACTCAAAATAAGCGGAAATATCCCGCTCGAATTTTCCGCATTGCCGTATTCGCTCGAAGACCTTGACCCCGAAGTGGAACGCAATCAGTACCATTCGGGCGAACTGAACAGGCGCGGGGAAATATACCTGAATGTCGATTTCCGGCAAATGGGAGTCGCAGGCATCGACAGCTGGTGGTCGCTTCCACTGGAGAAATACCGTATAAATTACGATTCGTACAGTTACAAGTATATTATAGAACCGCTATTCTGATCGAACACTGCGGGTAATAATGCAGGGCAAGACGCAGGACGTCTTGCCCTGCAGTTTTTATAGCGATATTATCGCAGACAACAGAACTTCGATTTTATACTTCATAAAGGTTCTTCAAGAGTATTAATTTTGACAATGTCGACGAAGTTCCGAAAACATGCAGGACGGTCTCCACAATGTGGGCAGTTTGCCACAGACATGCAGTACGGAATCATAATTAAATTTTCATTTGAAGAGCGACAATCAACATACAGGGCAGCACCGATGTTGTCCTGTCCTGTTGATTACAGTCTCCATCCATTAAATTAAAGAACTTTGTTTCGGAAATAATCTTTACTTTTGCATTCGTAAAATTATAATTTGTTATTGATTATGAATACAGCGAGAAAACTGCCGGTTGGCATACAGGATTTTGAGGATTTGCGAGAAAACGGTTTTATATATGTAGATAAAACCGAATACGTCTATCGTCTGGCAACACAGGGAAAGCCCTATTTTCTCAGCCGTCCGCGCAGGTTCGGGAAGAGTCTGTTTCTTTCCACTCTCAAAGCCTACTTTGAAGGTAAACGCGAACTTTTCGAAGGCTTGAAAATTGCCGCCCTGGAAAAGGACTGGATTAAATATCCTGTTATTTATCTTGATTTCAACAAATCCGAATACAGCGATGCACAAACACTCGAAATGGTACTTGACAACATATTGAGAAAGTATGAGAAAGAATACAGTATGCAGAATATTACAGCAAAACTGTCCATCCGTTTTGACAACCTGATTGAAGAAATACACGAAAAAACCGGTCAAAAAGTGGTTGTTTTAGTTGACGAATACGACAGGTCGCTGGTCAATACAATGGACAGGCCCGATGTGAATGAACAGATCAGGGATATACTGAAAGGATTCTACGGGGTTCTCAAAGGCGCTGATGCACATTTGAGGTTTGTTTTTCTCACAGGCGTAACAAAATTTTCGAAAGTCAGTATTTTCAGCGACCTGAACCAGTTGAAAGATATCAGTATGAGCGAGCAGTATGCCGGAATTTGCGGTATATCGGAAACAGAATTAATACGCGGTTTTGAACCTGAATTACAGGCGCTGGCAGCCAAAAGAGGTCTTACCCGCGACGAAACCTTTGTCGAAGTGAAAAAACGGTATGACGGTTATCACTTTGCCAAAGTAA
>JAIRZR010000389.1 GCA_031267155.1 Prevotellaceae bacterium
AGCTTTCAGCTTATGGCTATCTTCGCCGTGTCCCAATCGCTTTTAGAGTTAAAAGTTAAGAGTTAGCTGACGCGCGCCAGCCAACTCTTAACTTTTAGTTTTTAGTTCTTAACTCTATTCGCCGTATCCCCCAATGAAGCGAAGCGATTGGGGGCAGATGGAAACTCTACCCACAACCTGAAAGGTTGAACGGAAAACATCCTGTTCCATACACTTGCTGTTCAAGCTTTCAGCTTATGGATATCTTCGCCGTATTTGCCGTATCCCCCAATCGCTTCGCTTCATTGGGGGTTATTCATATTCAATCCTTCGGATTGTATCGACGCATATACTCTGAAAGGCCTTCGGGATGTGGACAGCGACACTTTAAAACGAAGTTTGTCGAAATTTTGCGACAGTAACATTTTGCGATATGATTTTCATAAAATATTATCTATGAGATATAATATACTATACATGTTAGGAGTTCTGATCCACAGTCCGGAAGCGGATCGAAACATCGGGCATGTAATCGTTTATTTATTTTGCATCCCTTAGTATCCGCGAAAGTTCTTCGAGAAAGCGATGATATTCTTTCACTGCGGCTTCTATTTCTTCGACATGGATAAATTCGTCGGCGGTATGCGAGCGGACGGAATTTCCGGGACCCATTTTTATTGCCGGCACATTGATGCGGGATATGTCCGATGTTGTCGGGGAAATATAGCGGCGGATATTTAAGCTTTCCGCTGTTTTCACCAGAACATGTTCTTCGGAAATTGCGGATGCTTTCAAGTGTAAGGATCTCGGTTTCAGAGCGCATTTGACATGCGAACCGATAATATCCACAATCTCTTCATTGCCGTAGCAATCCGTCGGGCGTATGTCCACGACAAACTCGCATTTCGAGGGGACGACATTATGCTGGGTGCCAGAATGTATGACAGTTACCGTCATTTTCACCTCTCCCATAAGGTTTGATATTTTCGGGAACCTGTAATTCCGGAACCAGATGATATCATCAATAGCCTTATACAGCGCATTTTCACCCTCGTCCCGCGCAGCATGTCCCGAAACGCCTTCGGCGACGCAATCCAGAACAATCAGTCCGCGTTCGGCGATTGCCGCCTGCATCTGCGTCGGTTCGCCGACAAGAGCGAAATCTATCTTTCCCAGATATTGCCAGAGCGCCGATATTCCGTTTTTCGATATTGCCTCCTCCTCCGCGCTGATGGCGACAACGATATTGTATGGCAGCTGTTTTTCGTATAAATCACAGAAAACCGCCAGCATGGAAACGACAGAACCTCCGGCGTCGTTGCTTCCCAGGCCATAGAGCTTTCCGTCTTTTATCGCCGGTTCAAAAGGATTTACGGTATATGCAGGCGAGGGTTTGACAGTGTCATGGTGGGAACTCAGGAGCAGCGTCTGTTTTTCCGGAGAGCAGTATTTGTTTTTTGCCCACACGTTATTCAAAAACCTGTGCGCTTTTACATTCCGCGAAATCAGGAAATCGTATATCAGACCTGCCGTATTCTCCTCTTCGCCCGAAAACGAGGGCGTAGATATCAGTTTTTTTAACAATTCAATCATTTAAACACTGTCTTTTATTTTCAAAACTCTTCCAGTTCACTGTTTTTCATTGCCTTTATCGCAATACATTCGATTTCCACCAGCCACCCCGGACGGCAGACGGGCGCAAGCACAAGCACATACGGCGTTTTTGCATAATTTGTTTCAAGATATTCGGAAACTACGGTATAATCGGCAATATCGCGCAAATAAACAATCATTTGCACAACATCGCTCATTTGCGCTTCCGCCTGCTTCAGCAACATCCCGACATTTTCAAAAGTACGCCCGGTCTGCCTGACAATGTCCGAAGGATGCACAATCTCACCCTTATTGTTTATACTCGCCGTACCGGAGACAAACACATGCCGCCGGTCTCCGTAATCCACACTTGTAGCCCGCTCGAAAGTTACGCCGTATTCGTATGTGGGATTCAGATGCGCAGGCGCATGTAAATATCTTACCTGTCCGGGTTTAATGCCTTCGATTCCGTATGCGTCCATCAATGCCAGCGATTTGGGATTCGTGTAGCGGCCTTCGATTCCCGTGCTTGCAATGAAATGGGTTTCCGGATTTAAGCCCTGTTCCTCAAAAATCCTTTTCCGCTCATTTACCATCCCCATATAGTGAATATCAACTCCCTGCACATAAATCCATGTCCGGATACAGTTATCTTTCAATGTACATTTATATCTGGCAAGGCTTTTTATATAGCTTTCGAATATCGAGCGGATTTCCAGCGCTTCGTCGCTTAGCGGCGTTTGCAGTTGTGTATTGAACAAATGTTTACGGGCGGGACGTTCCATTATCCATGTTTCCGAATCGGCATATACCCTGCAATCCGAAACAAAATATGCCCAGACAGAGACTTTTGTCCCGTTCAGGGGAGCCTGTTCTACGATAGACACGGCAGAACTCTCATTTTGCCTGTGCAGGAAATCTGCCTGATTTACAGCATCGCTCACAAAATAACGCTTGAACACGCATTTCACATTTTCTCCGAAAGAATCCCCGATGCGTCTGATTGCAGTTTCAATGTTACTGAACTGTTTTTCCACATTCAAA
This sequence comes from Prevotellaceae bacterium, assembly GCA_031267155.1. Classification (GTDB taxonomy): domain Bacteria; phylum Bacteroidota; class Bacteroidia; order Bacteroidales; family UBA932; genus JAIRLF01. The sequence continues at coordinate 2,617 of JAIRZR010000389.1, forward strand.
TATCTGTTATTCAGCTGAAACATCACATGATATTCTGCGGCAAGTCCCGTTGGGGAAAAACTGCCAAGTCTCGCCGAGGCGCAAATATCATCCCACTCAATTATCTTAAAATCAATCTGTCTGTTGTTTATCATCAAATCATTAATACTTTTAGTATATACCATATAATTTTACTTCCCGCATCCGTTTTTTATCCATTCCCTGAGAAGAACAATATCGTCATTTCGGGTAACAAACCCTGTATGCGGCTGACTTATAACAACGTCAGCGTCTGTAAGAACATCCAGCAAGAAACTGTTGCCGGTATCGGATGGAGTAACTCTGTTTTTTGCAGGATTTACGGATGATGCTATGTTTACCAGGGCATTGTAACTTTTATCGGCTGTGAGCAGCAAGTTTCTGGCTCCGGTATTCCCCTGATGGCAGGATACGCAGTTATACTGCTCAAAAACAAGATTCTGTATCCGTTCATAGCTTGTGAGGCTGATCTTCGATTCGGGTATTGCGATATTGCCTCCGGCGACATTGATGTCCGTCTCGAACAGGGAAAACACCGGCAAGCGTCCCGAATTGGCGATGCACAGCATTATGGATGTGACATTGTCGCCAAGATTGTCTATCGACACATTCACTGGCTCCTGATTTTTCGGTTTCATAATCCTTACGGATGCGACGGGAGTTGTCTGCCTGTCGTTGAAAGCGCCGAATATCAGCAGATAATCGCTGGGGAATGTCTCCGGATTGTCGAAAACAAAAGTTGCCGACACTGTTATTCCGTCATTCCGTTCGTATTTTTCGGGATAGATGTCTCCGCTGTCGCACGAAAGCAGGAACAGTCCCGCAAATCCCATTAATATTTTCAAAAAAAACTTTATCATTGATACATTTATATTCTTTAATATCATTAATATAATAATTCTTCCGTTCAGAAAGAAAATTGCAGCATCACGATTATATCCGAAGATATAATAATTCAGTCATACGGGCGGCAAATTTAACATTCCTTTTTGATTTAAAGAATTTATATCCATAAAATCATACCTTACAGCCGCTTGTATCTTGCCGCTTACGAAATATCCACCCTGTATGCATACTCCCGCGAAGCTATAATCGGCAGATTTTTTTGCCGTTTTGTAAGGTCTCTCCCTATACATGCAACAAATGTCATGATGAATAAAATCACCATGACATTTATTAATTGATATGTTTTAATCCCCATCCTGTACATTTATCGTTAAAAAAATAATTGTCAGCATATTACCGACAATCATGTTAAGCTGTTTCAAATTACAAAGATATTTCTGTTTTAAAAAATACACAATCACTATTTATAGTGATTTTATCAGCCGCCGTGTACCTAAAACTAATGAGTCCCGATTAAGAGCGATAAACTGTCTTGTCCTGAAATAGCTTTACAAAAAAGAACAATAAAAAAACAGTAAAGTTCTGGTAAGACGGGAAAGAAAATTTTACTCGTAAGAGTTTAAAGAGCGGGTATTAACAGCGTATTACAACAGCAATGAATCGGTGTCTGTGATATCCCAACGGTTTGATATAAGAGGGATATGGTCAGCAGTTGGGTTTATCGGAAAAGGACGGCAATCAATTAGCGTCCTTGAACATTACGTTTATGAAAAAGAAAGAATTGTCTGCCGAGGAAAAGGATTCACGTATCATGGAACTGGAACGGGCGTTATCCACGGAAAAGATGATGGAAATCGTCGAACGGGAGTTAAAAATCGACATCAGAAAAAATCTGGTTTTATCGCTCATTACAGATGCATGTTTCCACAAGATTGTCGGATGGAACCTTTCCCGGACATTGCGTTCATCGGACGCACTTGTCGTCCTGAAAATGGCATTGGGCAGCCTGAGAGGAAAGCATCCGGAATTAATCCATCACTCTGACCATGGCAGTCAATACTGTTGCAGGGATTATGTCAACCTGCTAACTTGTAAAAGCATACAAATCATCATGACCGAAAGCGGCAACCCGCGCGAAAATGCCATAGCGGAGCGCATCAACGGTATTCTGAAAACCGAATGGATTTATAGAATCATAGATTTGTACAACCATCAACGACCGCATCAGAGCATCGGTTATGACCCCCGCAGTGGTACATCAAACAGGGTTAAAAACGGAGCGGAAGTGGAAAACATATTATCGGAGCGGAAGCGTACCCGTAGAAGAAGAAACAAGACAAAACGGGAGTGAATCATCTGAACCGGACAGAGTAAAAGAACCCTGTCCAATAGAAGAAAATAAAGTTTTTCAGCATGGCAATTCCGCTACGGCTACGCCTTCGCTCCATTGCCATGCTGAAAAACGAAAAATCGGCAGGAAACAGGCAAAAATACAAACAAACTAAATAATTCGGGAAATATGATTACTTGTCATGAATTGTAAAGCTATGGCAGTACGAAGACAAAATTGTCAAGTCCACGCCGGACGAAGCAAGAAAATCTGTAATTTTTTTTTTTAGGACGACACACAAGTCAGTGCAAGCATATATGTATATATGGTATTGTTAATCCAATATAACTTATTACCTTTACGCCCAAAAAAATATATGAAATGTCTGAAATGTGGCAGTGACAATTACTGCAAAGATGGAGTGATAAAAGGAGTTCAAAGATATCGGAGTAAAGAATGTAATTACCATTACACAGTGATTCAAAAGTCAAATGTAAAGTCGGCAGAAATGCGACGGCTGGCATTGGAAATGTATTTGGAAGGTCTGGGATTCAGATCTGTAGGCAGGGTGTTGAAGATAAGCTATGGAACTGTTTATCAATGGGTAAAAAAGTATGGAGAAAAGCAAGAATTACCTCAGAAAAGGGTGCAATTCAAATTGTCGCGCTGTTAAGCATCGGCATTCATGAGTGGCGATCTGAGAAGGTCTATAACTTTGGCCCATTGTCTGTTCATAGAAATAATCCTCAGTCGAAGCAT
>JAIRZR010000403.1 GCA_031267155.1 Prevotellaceae bacterium
TTAACCCAAAATGTCCATTAGAATATAATAAATTGATAATAGGCATTATACGTTTCTTGTTTCTAATGGACACCATTAGAAAATATAAGATGTAACGAATATAAAATGAATAATATACATTGCATTAATTCGTAAAAAATAGATGTTTTTTTGAGGAATTAATGTTTAATGGACATTTTGGGATTATTATTGCCATTGCTCCTGCCTCTTCCATATCATTTACTGTATGTGGCAGCTGGATATTCATCATTGACAGCAGCCGTTCCATACGGGTTAAAGTTGGCAGCCTTTTGAGTCACTGTAATATCCCGATTTTAGATGATTTTTCATCTCAAGCGTCATTTCGCTTGTAGTTTAGATACGAAACGGTTATTCGCAATGATGGAAACCGACCCTTTTGAGACACAGTCCGCCGCATGCTATAAGAAAAGGGATCTTTCTTACTGCAATTCGATTTCTTCCGGGTATTTTGGCACAAAATTGGGAGAAACGTTTGGAATGGACGAGCCGACGTTTACGAAATTGTTGAATCCATGCTGATTCATCTTGGGATAGTACCCGATTTTCAGTTCCAGCGTTCTGAATACCAGCAAATCGTTTCGTATGCGGACGCCCAGTCCTGCTCCCCAGTAGATATTATTCTTATTCAGCAGGCTTTGATGATATCGTGTAACCCATCCGAAATCGGCAAACGAGTAGAACAGGAAACGGAATCCCAGGACATTCAGCGAGCTGAAAACATTTCCTTCCGTTTTGAACATCAGCGCTTCGGTAGCCATATAGTCTGTTATGTCGCGGAATTTCATGGACGCAAGTTTTTCGAACGAGATGTTGTAGTTCCTGAATCCGGGTATAAAATTCAGCCGCTTGGTGTAGTCGATGTTCAGGAAATGTCTGTAGCTCTGGTTTCCGATGCTGTACAGTGAGGAAAACATGTTCAGCTTCAGTTTCAATATCCCTTCGAAAGGCTTTTCCCTGTCGAAAAACGAAGATACGGCGCCTTCGAAATATACGCTTGCAAGCGGAAGCCGCTTGTTGAGGGCTACCTTCAGGGAAGTATAAATGCTTCTTTTAGAGAATTGTGTCCACTCCGAATAGCCGAGCTGAGCAGACACATTGTATCCGTAAGCGAAGTTTTCCGGTTTCCCGAAACTGTTCACCAGGCTGGTACGGAAATATCTTTGTCGAAAAACGCTTAACTGCATCAAAGTCATCCTGTTTCTGACATACTGGAAACTTTCGGGATTATCGGGCTTATCCACGCCCCTGTACAGGGGGTTTCTGTCCCGGAAACGGCTTGAGATGACAAAAGTATTGTCATTTTCGGTCGGATTGAAGGCATAGCCGAGTGAAACGGAAAAATCATTATTATACGTTGGCGAAACAGAGTCCCATGCGGTATGGGACAGGTTGACTTCCATGAGGCTGCGGCTGAGCTGTCCGAAAAGATTAAGGTTCTTTTGCAGGGGTCTTTCCAGCGATACAGCATGGTATGTTGACAGAATATCATCTACGAACGATGCATCAATATTGATGAAGGTTCTCAGTAGATTGGGATACCTGTACCCCAGTCCGCCGCCGAATTTCCTGTCCGTCTTCGCATTGAATATTCCTCTTAGACTGAAATTGTTACCCAGTCCGATAAAGTTCCTGTCATATATTTCGATATCGACTTCCGAGGACACATTGTGGACATGCGCGCCCATAGACAGGTTATCCTGCACAATAACCGTTACATTTGCCTCCGTTTGCGAAACAGTATCTATCTGGATGTAAACATCATTAACGTATCCGATATTCCGGATAAACGATTCTGTTTCCGCCATTATAAGCGGATCTATTTCCTGCCCCTTATCGAACAGCAGGCTGTTTTTCAGAACCCAGCGGCGTGTATTTGCATGAGTACTGTTGATTGCTTTTTTGAGACGGTTCATTTCCGGCACCGAATCGAATTTCCGGACGTCATACTCTACCGGAGGCAGGACAACAACCCTGATATCCCTGATTGTCATTCCCCTGTATGGAATAAACTGCTCGTCTATCGAAGTTTCCTGAGCGGGAACAACTGTTGCGGTATTGGGTCTGCGTGTAAGCAGGGAAAAAACCCTTTTCGTGAGTTTCCTGTTCGACATTGCCTGCCGGATACGGCTGTATGCTGCTGTATCCGAACTTGTAACGGCCGTGTCCAGAATTTCTGCCGCAGACATGTTTTGCGCCGCGGCTCCAATAGACACAAGACAAAAGCACGCTGCAAACGCACAATGCAGCCAAATCAGAAAAATCGCGGAATATGCCTGACTGTCATACCTGTTCTTCCGGAATTTCCTTTCTTTTATCCACGCACACAACAATTTTATCATCCTTAACCTCTATCATGCCGGACAGTATATTGAAGCGCTTTTCTGAACTGTTTTCCATATAAACAACGTCGCCCTCAACAAGAAGGGAAACAATGGCAGCATGACCCGTGAGAACGGTAAAATTTCCCGCCATGCCGGGGACAGACACCTGTTCAACTTCTCCCCTGAAAAAAACCTTATCCGGCGAAATTATTTCCAAATACATATTTTATATCAATAAAACTTTTAACTCTTAACTTTTAACTCTTAACTTTTAACTCTTTTATGTAGTCTGCAGGGCTTTCTGCAGAAAAAACCGCATTTCCAGCTACCAGAACATCGGCTCCCGCAGAGTATAATTCCTCTGCGTTTTCGATGGAAATTCCTCCGTCCACTTCTATCAAAGCGCTGGAATCTGTCCGCATTATCAGTTCTTTAGCCTGCCTGACTTTGTCTAATGACTTCGGAATAAACCTCTGTCCTCCGAAACCCGGATTGACGGACATTATAAGCAAAAGATCAATGTCGCCGATAATATTTTCGACAGACGAAACGGGGGTATGCGGATTCAGCGCAACGCCTGCCTTCATGCCCAGCGACCTGATTTGCTGTACTATTCCGTGGAGATGGACGCAAGCCTCGTACTGAACCGTCAATATCGAAGCTCCCGCGCTGCAAAACTTTCCCAGATATTTTTCGGGATTTACAATCATCAAGTGTACATCCAGGGGCTTGAGCGTGAGCTTCGATACAGCCCTGACCACAGGCAAGCCAAAAGAAATATTCGGAACAAACACCCCGTCCATTATATCCAGATGTATCCAGTCTGCCACGCTCCTGTCCAGCATGTTGATTTCCCTGCCCAGACTGGCGAAATCGGCAGACAGGATGGAAGGCGAAACAAGTTTACTCATCTTTATATTTATATTAATGTTTTAACCATTTATCCATCCATGCGAAAAATTCCCTTTGCCAGAGGATGGCATTCTGCGGACGAAGCACCCAGTGGGTTTCTTCGGGAAACACAATCAGCTTTGCCGGTATATTCATCATGCGGGCGGAATTGAATGCCGCAAGTCCCTGCGTATAAGGCACGCGGTAATCCTGTTCGCCGTGAAATACAAGTATCGGGGTATCCCAGTTTTTGATGAAGTTGACGGGCGACTGCTCATAATGCTTTTCGCTGTTTTTATCCCAGAAAGGACCATTTTCCCAGTTCTCGAAGAACATCTCTTCGGTGCTTGTGTACATCGCTTTCATATCGAATATTCCGCTGTGGGCGATGAACGCCCTGAAACGCTTATTGTGGTTTCCCGCCAGCCAGAATATCGAAAATCCTCCGTAACTGGCTCCCACAGCGCCGATACGGTCTTTGTCCACCCAGGGCTGCGATGCGATATAGTCGGCTGCCGACAGCAAATCGCGCTCCGGCTGTCCTCCGTGATCCCGGCTCACGGCGTCCGACCATTCCTGTCCATATCCGCTGACGCCGCGCCGCGCAGGATAAATCACAACGTATCCCTGCGACGCCATCAGTGCATAATTCCAGCGGTAGCTGAACGACTGGCTGACTTCTCCCTGCGGTCCTCCGGTACACATTTCTATGCAGGGATATTTCTTCGACCTGTCCATGTTTGGAGGCAGAATCACCCACACCGGCATGTCTTTGCTGTCGTTTGTCTTTACCCAATGCAGTTCCATTTCGGGCAAATCCAGCTGTTCCAGTATATCCCTGTTTACAAAGGATATTTCCGTTCCTTCGCCGGTTTGCGCATCGAATCTGCAGATTTCCGCAGGTCTGACAAGCTGTGAACGGGTCGCGATAAATCCGTCGGCTGTTTCCTGTATGTGCTGATAGTCAAAAAATCCGTCCTTCGATATCTGCTTGAATATCCCTGGTCCGGCGCCTTCGGGAAAACTCATCCGCCAAACCCGGAAAGTTTCATCAAAGCAGGCAGTGAAATACAGCGCCTTGCTGTCCTTTGACCAGACTGTTCCGGATGGATTCGAATCAAATCCTTCCGAACAGTCGTTTTTTGTCCCGCTTGCGAAATCGTATATGAATATGCGCTGTTTATCGGCTTCATAACCTGCGCGCTCCATGCTCAGCCACAGCAGTTTCTTCCCGTCCGGCGAAAAGGAGGGGGTTTTGTCGTATCCGTATGTTCCTTCGGTAAGGTTCTCCGTTTTTCCGGTATCCGTATTGTAGAGATAGATATTCGAGTTTGTCGACTCTGCATACTCTTTTCCAGTGAGTTTCTTTCCGGCGTATGCCAGTATCCTGCTGTCCGGCGACCAGGAGGTTTCGCTGATATCGTCGAAGGGTTTCATCGGCGTATCCCAGGGTTCGTCCCTGTTAATATCTTCCATGGACGCGACCGTTCCGTCGTTATACTCAGCTATGTAGAGGTGAGTAAACGAACCGTCTTTCCATGTGTCCCAGTGCCTGTACATCAGGTCTTCGGCTACGTATGCATTCGCTTTCGGCAAATCACCGTATATGTCCCTGCCCAGGACTTTGGTAACCTGAGTGTCAATAGCCAGCAGGAGTTTTTTCCCGTCGGGCGAATAGCTGAACCCGTTAATCTGTTTTTCTTCGGGGATGGCGATTTCCCTTTCTCCCGTTCCGTCCGGACTGATTTCCATCAATTTGCCCTTGCGTACAAATCCGATATACTTCCCGTCGGGACGCCATTTGAGCGCGCCTTCCCTTTCGGGAGAATTTGTCAGCTGTTTTTTGTTTCCGCCGTCGGTATCCATGATGTGGATTTCCGAATTTCCGGCATTCTGTTCGATGTCATACCATGTTACGGTATATGCAATTTGCTTGCCGTTTGGCGAAACATCCACGTTTCCGATACGCCCGAAAGACCATAATACTTCCGGCGTCATCAACCTGCCTGTGAGTTTAATATCTTTTTTACCAATCATTGGAGATATGTTTTGTTGCTGAATTTTTCCGTTGCAAGCGCACAGAAACGCAACTGTTATTAATAAAACTAACTTTTTCATTGTACAATAATAAAAAATATTTACAGGCGCAAAGATACCACAAAAAATTATTTCAAGACGATTTTCCTGAATTTGTTGGAAAATACACAATTCAAGATTGTATAATTTTAAAAAAATAGAAACTTCATTGCGCGGGCTTGCGTTGGCATTGCGCGGGCTCGCATTGGCATTGCGCGGGCTCGCATTGGCATTGCGCGGGCTTGCATTGGCATTGCACGGGCTTGCGTTGGCATTGCACGGGCTTGCGTTGACATTGCACGGGCTTGCGTTGACATTGCACAGGCTTGCGTTGGCATTGCACAGGCTTGCGTTGGCATTGCACGGGCTCACATTGGCATTACACGGGCTTGCGTTGGCAATGATTGCGGTTTTTGAGGGATTCAGAATCGTGCGCTTCGGCACGATTTTTCCCGTGACGGAGCGTCAATCGACAGTGCACAAAAAATACTGCATAATATCAGTTATTATTTTCAATTTGTTACGAATCCGGCATTCACCCAGTTGCCGTAGTCGAGGACATTACGGCTTCCGGCGTCCGTGCAAATCAGATTGATCCGGTAGCTGCCCGGCGGGATTTCCACGTCGAAGCGCCAAGGCTCGTTCGAGATTCGCATGACCGGGCTTTCGGCTGCAGGCGCGCCGTCAATAAACAGTTTGAAAACCACGCTGCCGTGCATTGCCAGAAAACGCCCGTTATATTGCGAGAGCACATTTTCGTCCACGCCCGCCAGGGCAACAAAACGCCTGTATTCCGGCTTGATTTCGTATTGCACCGACGATGGCGCGCGGAATCCCAAACCCTGCTGATACGTTTTTCGACGGACGCGAAGCGGCTTTTCTTCAAACGATTTCGATTTCACCGGATACCAGAGACAAAAATCCACAGCCTTCAAATACTCGTTGGGGATATAATCCAGGCTGTCAAGATAAACATCCGGCAGGGGCGGCA
>JAIRZR010000453.1 GCA_031267155.1 Prevotellaceae bacterium
GTCCTCCGTAAAACTGTGGCAAATGCCCCAGCCGGACGTCGATCCGATATTTTTTCCCGGATTGTTTCGCGTGGTACCGCTTGAGGCACAGGACACATCAAATTTGGCGGCTTCTGCCAATATCTTTAACTTATCGAAGACTTTCGGATTCATCTATCTGCAAATTATAAATGATGTATGGCAAGTCGCATACGTAATGTAAGCATCCCCGTTTTATATAAGAACAACATGTAAAAAAACTTTTTCATTTCTACTTTTATTATCCGGAAAATTCCGCAGGAATGATACTCTGGCAGATAGACGGGATTTTGTCGTATCCCTCTGCATTATCAATCTCCATCAGGATTTTTCTTTTTCAATTTTCTATGTAAATTCCAAAGTGCAAGACTTGTGGAATATCCAATTATTATAGCCCATATAATCTCACTTTTAAGAGATTCTGTCTCTTCCGGCGGAAAAATCATTCGTATAAGACGAAACCCGAAGAAATAAAATACAGGGCTTATGAACAATTGTATTAAAAATATTTTCTTCCTCATTTTTTTGACTTTTATTAAATTATTATTTGAACTCATAAATAAGCATATCTTTATATCAAATTTTCTATTGAATCGCAGAGGCACACCAGATTACGGTCGCCATATCCGTTATCCACGCGGGCTGACCCGGGCCAGAACTTGTTTTCGGCAATCCATGGCAGTGCAAATGCAGCCTGTTGACGGCTGTATGGATGCGACCAGTTGTCGGCGCTTAATTCGCTCATTGTGTGAGGGGACATTTTCAGCGGATTGTCGTTTTTGTCCGATTTGCCGGATTTAAGGTCTTCGCACTCCTGTTTGATGGCGAGCATTGTTTCGACAAACCGGTCAAGTTCCTGTTTCGATTCGCTTTCGGTAGGCTCGATCATAAGAGTATTGGCTACCGGAAACGACAGCGTCGGAGCATGGAATCCGAAATCCATCAAACGCTTGGCTATATCGGTGGCATCGACTCCGTAAGTTTTCGAGAAATCCCGCAGGTCGATGATACATTCGTGCGCAACATATCCGGTTTCGCCGGTATAGAGCGTTTTGTATGCAGTCTCCAGCTTTCTGGACAAATAATTGGCGTTCAGTATCGCCACTTCCGTAGCTCTGCGCAGACCTTCGGCGCCGAGCATCCTGATGTACCCGTATGTAATTGCAAGTATAAGAGCGCTTCCGTAAGGCGATGCCGACACCGTAACTCCTTTTCCGCCAACATCCACAAGCGGATGCGAGGGAAGAAACGGCAGGAGATGTCCGGCAAGGCAGATTGGACCTTCGCCCGGTCCTCCGCCTCCGTGCGGCACGGCAAATGTCTTGTGCAGATTGAGATGGCAAACGTCCGCGCCTATAAATCCCGGACTTGTAAGTCCCACCTGGGCATTCATGTTTGCACCGTCCATATACACCTGTCCTCCGTTTGCGTGGATAACATCAGCAATCTCGCGTATGGCGCTTTCGAATACTCCGTGCGTGGAAGGATAGGTAATCATTATGCACGACAGCCTGTCCCTGTATTTTTCCGCCTTTTCCCTCAAATCGGCAAGGCTGATATTCCCGTTTTCGTCGCATCCCACAATGACAACTTCCATGCCCGCCATGGCTGCGCTTGCGGGATTTGTGCCGTGAGCCGAGGAAGGTATCAGGGCGACATTGCGATATTCCTCGCCCCTGCTTATATGGTATTGCCTGATAACGAGCAGTCCGGCATATTCTCCTCCGGCGCCCGAATTGGGCTGGAAAGACACTCCGCTGAAACCCGTGATTTCGGCAAGATCTTTAGCCAGATCGGCAATAAGTTCATGATAGCCTTCTGCCTGAGCGGCGGGTACAAAGGGATGCACATCGCACATTTCGTGCCAGCTCAGAGGCAGCATTTCGGCGGCGGCATTCAGTTTCATTGTACACGAACCCAGGGAAATCATGCTGTGAGTGAGGGAAATGTCCCGGCGTTCCAGCTTTTTGATATAGCGGGTCATTTCGGTCTCCGACCTGTAGCTGTTGAAAACCGCCTGAGTCAGATACGGACTTTCGCGTCTGAAAACGGGATCGAAACCGACAGTCCCGGTTTCCATACAGCCGCCACTCTCTTCATTAAGTCCAAAAATGGAAAGAATATCACGCACTTCGCTGCATTCGCTTAATTCGTCGAAACTTATACGTACGTGCCGCGAATCGGGATAAAAGAAATTGATTTGCTTCTCCAGCGCGGCTTTTTTTATCGGCTCGACGGAATCGACTTCTATCTCGATCGTATCAAAAAAGTTTCCGGCAGTCAGTTTATAGCCCGCATTTTGCAGGCTGCGAGCTACTTTACATGCATGATTATGTACGTTCAGGGCTATTTGCCTGATGCCCTCGGGACCGTGATAAACGGCGTACATGCCAGCCATTGTAGCGAGCAAAGCCTGTGCGGTACAGATGTTTGATGTTGCCTTTTCGCGCTTGATATGCTGTTCGCGCGTCTGGAGCGCCATTCGCAGGGCTGTTTTTCCCTGCCTGTCCACGGACACGCCTATTATCCTGCCGGGCATGCTCCTTTTAAACGCGTCTTTTGTAGCCATATATCCTGCCGAAGGACCTCCGAATCCCATCGGGACGCCAAAACGCTGGGAACTTCCCACGACGACGTCCGCGCCCCATTCTCCCGGAGGAACCAGCAGCGCGAGGGACAGGATGTCGGCGACTGCCGTTACAGCTATTTCCTTTTCATGCGCTCTGAGGCAGAAATTCCTGCAGTCGCGGATTTCCCCATTGGCTCCGGGATACTGCACTATCGCTCCGAAAACCCCGGCATGAAATTCGTACCCGTCGAATTTTCCGGTTTCGACTGTGATCCCCAGCGGAGCAGCTCTGGTAATTATCACTTCCTTAGTTTGCGGGAAAATATTTTCATCGACAAATACTGCATTTTTGCCTTCCCTGACTGCCGCTCTCGATCTTAAATCGTACATCATTCGCATTGCTTCGGCAGCGGCGGTCGATTCGTCAAGCAGCGAACAGTTGGCGATTTCCATGCCCGTTAAACCGATTATCATTGTCTGGAAATTGATCAGCGCTTCCAGCCGTCCCTGCGATATTTCGGCCTGATAGGGGGTATATGATGTGTACCAGTTTGGATTTTCAAAGATGTTTCTCAGGATAACTGCCGGTGTTGCCGTGCGATAGAATCCCATCCCGATAAGGGAACGGTAAATCCTGTTCTTCGAGGCAATGGCTTTTAT
>JAIRZR010000509.1 GCA_031267155.1 Prevotellaceae bacterium
ATAAAGGCAGTAGTTACAATCCGGTAGCCTTTGCCGGGCATATTTTCGATTTTTACAACAGACTGATTTTCCAACCGGAGACGCAGTTGTTTGATGGTTTGCGCAATGCGTGTTTTTCCGGTTTTGATATCCACATTTTTATACAGGAAACCGGAAATATCACTGTAGGAAGCGTAATGAGAATCTTTATTCCAGATATACTCAAATAAATGGAACGTATCTTCCGTTAATGAGATTTTACAGTCTCGACAGATAAACACATGCTCGAGGGCATCCAGTTGAAACGGTTCCGACGGAGAAGGGTCGATAGCAGATACGGATACCGGAGGGGCTATTCTTTTTCTTTGCCACATCACAAAATAAACCAACAGGCCGAATACAAACGCTTCGCCGGTCAAAAGCAATATGAACAGCCACCGGGATTCCCTCCAAATCATTGCGGGCGTGATCCTGGCAAATCCTCTGAGCGTAATTTCTCCATAAATACCGGTTGTCCGCTTTACCGTGACATATACAGCCATATCTTTGATAATTTCAGTCTCGCGCTCCCGGTTTTCATACAGCAAAGTCTCTCCGGTCATACGGTTGAAAAATGTAATGGCCGTCTGCGTAACAAAGCCCCGCTTTCCCAGCTCCACACGAAAAATACTGTCCAGCATAGACACGCAAACGGGTTTTTTCGCTAAAAGAAAGGTCTGTTTGACCATCACTGCTTTTTCCATATCCGAAAGCATGTGATGTATTGCTTCTTTTTTATGAATGATTTGTCTATCTTTACGATGCTCCACAAACTGAAAAGAATCAGTAGAAAATCCCTCATAATGATGTAAATAAGATAATTTGAACTCCTTTGACCTGTATTCCAAATCGGACAGGATGGTTGCATCGAAAGTTTCTTCAATTTTTTCAAAAATCATCTGTTCTGCCTGCCTATAAGTGTAATATATAGATAATACAACAAATATGGCCACAGAAAAAAACAGGCTGGTTTCACGAATATATTTCATACTGCACATATTTTCAACTTTTTTTTGCAAAAGTACATATTCTCATTGAATTCTCATTATATTATCAGCAAATTCTCATCAAATTCTCATCATTTTTATTTGGACAACCCAATATAACCATCTACTTTTGGATCAAATTTTAAAACTGTAAAGATTATGAAACGTATTATTATTGGAATTTTGATTTTTTCCGGCCTGCTGGCTGGAGTGTCTTATTCGGTCTTATGTGCAAACCATAAGCCGCAAATAACGGATTTGGTTCTTAAAAATGTAGAAGCCTTAGCTCAGGGAGAATCAAGTTCTACTTTTTGTTTAGGACATGGCGAGGTCGAGTGCTATGGCGCCAAAGTAGAAGTCAAATATACAGGGCTGAGATAGAGCGGTTAAATGCACTTGTATTCAAATGAACATCAGGAAAGGAAATCAATGCGGAACATTTATTTGACATACGGATTAGGGATACTTCTTTTGAACAGTTTGTTCGTTTCCTGTAAGAAGGATAAACGGATGGACGATATGCGAAAGATCGTATCGGAGTGGACGGGAAAGCAGATCAAATTTCCTGACGGCATTTCGTGTGTTGAAACAGGGGTGGAAGCAGATTGCATTCCACTGTCCGGATCATCGTATAAGATATTAATGTATGTGGACTCCGTCGGGTGCATCAATTGCAAACTACGATTGCCGTATTGGAAAACAATTCTTACCGAAGCCGACTCCCTTTTTCCGGGAAAAGTTGATTTCCTGTTTTTCTTTCAGCCGAAAGATGAGCGGGAATTGACTTACCTGTTCAAACGGGATAATTTCCGGCATCCGGTTTTTCTTGACCGGGAAAACCGGCTGGACAAATTGAACCGATTCCCATCCCCAATGGAATACCGGTGCTTTCTACTGGACAGTGACAACAAAGTCTTACTTATCGGCAATCCGGCGTTGAATCCGAAAGTCTGGGAGTTGTACAAGCAGCAAATCAGCGGCAACACGCAACCGGAACCGAAAGCGGCACAGACATCCGTACAGGCTGAAACGCTGAAGCATGACTTTGGAACGATGAAAACAGGCAAAACTTATGCATGTACATTCACATTAACAAACACAGGCGACGCTCCACTTGTAATAACGGACATCAAAACTACAGGCTACGGTTCCGACTTGGAGCCGGCAACCGGTAGCGCCGGGAGTAACGACGGAAATAAAGGTTGAAGTAACACCCGACACACCGGGAAGTTTCAGAAAAACAGTCTCGGTATATAGTAATGTAGAGAATGCCCCGCTGCAATTGTTGGTAATGGGGGAAGTAAGCGATTAATATAATAATGTGGAATATGTCAACGAAACAATTAAAAATAACTTGGAAAAAAAGGGCGGAGAGTACATCTGCTTTTGCAAAAGATATGAAACTCTCCGTCCCGGCTTCCCTTCAAAAAAGAAAGGAGGTACGTGGCAAAGATACGGAATTAATCTGAAATGGTATCACTGACATGAATGGATTTTTTATTCGCTGCAATCCGGCGTCCATTCAGTCAATGATCACCGCATAAAATTCAGGAAAACAGATCTTAGTCGGATAGTAGTGAAAAATAATATATTTAATAAATTAAAAAAATTATATGATGAAATAAATTAGTTTTTATATAATTGCTGCTGCGATTGTGGCTGTAGCGGGTTTGAATGTGATGCAAAGCAGTAATGACGCTGTTTTGTCGGATGTGGCATTAGCTAATGTGGAAGCATTGGCAGGCGAAATAAATCCTGATTGTCCGAATGGATGCTTAGCAAATGGAAACGGTTGTTGGTGTTTCGTATGGTATCCATGTTATCTTGATGCTGAATTTGTTTGGAACTAATGCTTAATAGTGCAATGTTGTATGATAATCATGCAGCATTGCATCTTTTATTACTTTTCTCAAATATCAACAATATATCTTTTATAAAATTCAATATATGAAAAAAATATCGTATTTATTGATCTTGGTTATATTTTGGGGCTGCAATTACAGTACCAAAACAGAAAAATATCAAAACAAGCGGGATAATATATTCCATGTTCAAGAGAAGGTGAAAGAAATAATAAATACAGAAGATGTCCTGACCGGTTCACTGGCACGATTACATATCGTTCATGATTATTTGATTATTAGTGATTATCATTCAACAGAAAAACTTATATACATTTTCGACAG
>JAIRZR010000512.1 GCA_031267155.1 Prevotellaceae bacterium
TAAAAGAAGCAGACATTGAAATCCGATTTTTTAATCAGCACCATATTACGCAATATGCCAGACTGGTCGTCCAGGATTCGCATAAGGACATTAATGATCATGCTATTATCGCGCAGGCGGTTTCCGATAAAATCCCGCTCATATCATCCGATCACGCTTTCAAGAATTATATTTCACAGGGATTGTGTTTTATTTTCAATAAACGATAATTTTCTCTCCGCTCGGCGAAGCATTTCGCTCCGTCGAGTTAGGAACAGGGCATTCAGGTGTTGTTGGATAAGTAAAAAATAAAAGTAACCGGCTGTTTTGGACGCAAAATAAGAATTAAACAAGAAATAAATAAAATATTAACTCATAAAGATTTATATCATGATCGGCGCAATAAAATTGAAGGAAGTAAAAGCTAAGATATTGACGATACGCAATCAGAGCGTATTACTGGATAGCGACGTGGCTGCTTTGTACGGCGTGGAAACCAAAGAAGTAAATCAGGCTGTAAAAAATAATCCCGGTAAATTTCCAAAGGGGTATGTTTTTGAACTTAACAGTGAAGAATTTACAAATTTGCGGTCAAAATTTTTGACCGCAAACAAGGCTAAAACACGTGTGTTACCCAAGGCTTTTACGGAAAAAGGCTTGTATATGCTTGCTACCATTTTAAAGAGCGAAAAGGCAACACAAACCACGATTGCCATTGTGGAAACATTTGCCAAGATACGGGAACTGTCGCGCACTGTAGCCGAATTGTCGGAGTCGCCGGAAAAAGCAAAGCAAAAAACACTTATGCAACGTAGTGGGGAAATCATCGCCGATATATTGGACGACGACTTGCAGGTAACGGATACGGAAACAAGCATCGAAATCAATTTTGCCTTGATGAAGTTCAAACATACCGTTAAGCAAAAGAAAAAGGGAAGCTAATTCCAATGTTGCAGAATAAGTAAAAAGGAAAATAATTTATTAATTCAAAGTAATGGGCATTGAAATTATTAACTCATTTGTAATCAAATAATTAACGAATTATATTTTTTTATTTCATCCCGGGACAAAATCGGGACATAAATGCAAATAAATAAATTTTAGTTTATTAACTATCAAGTAGTTATAAGAAACAAAAGTGAATAAAAAGAGTCGTCTCATCCCGACAACAGGATGCCTAATTTATTTACACAGAATAAATTAGGCGTTGTTGCACTTACAGTGCCGGGACAGAATCGGGACGGCAGTTTGTTGATTTTTGTTTTTTGCTTTAAACTTCCTGGATGTTTAAGGTAAGAAAAAAAAATGCCTAAAAGCGGACAAAAAAAAGAACTCACGCAAGTCATCTCCTACACTCCGCCACAGCTTTACACCGGAAAGGAGTGGTATGTTGGATGGCATTCCTACGATCCTGTGCTGCAGGCCATGCGCAGGAAAAAAATCAAGCTGAATCATATAAAAAGGAAGATTGAACGGCGCACCTATGCGAATGATCTTATTATAAGGGTATATGAAAAATTACGCCGCGGATGGAATCCGTGGATAGCGACGGAAAACAGTAAAAGCTACGCTGCATTTGCAGATGTCTGTGAACATTACGGTAAAACCATCACAAAAAGGGCGGAAGAAGGCATCTACCGTCAGGATACATACACGTCATACATGTCATATCTGAGAAATATTAAAAAATACAATCAGGAACTGAAATCTCCCATTACATACATCTATCAGTTTGAAAAACAGTATATTATTGATTTTCTCGAGCACATACACATCGACAGGGATAATTCAGCCCGGACAAGGGACAATTACCTGGGCTGGCTGAAGTCGTTTGCCGAATTTCTCGTTCAGAAAGGATACCTCAAAGAGAAACCGACAGAAGGCATTGCATCATTCAGCAAATGGACAAAGAAAAAGGAACGCGAATACCTTCCGGAAGATATTCTGATGAAGGTAAAGGCAAAGGCGGAAGAATCCAACAAATATTTTTTACTCGCCAGCTATATCCTGTTTTACATGTTTATCCGGCCAAAAGAAATGTCCCGGTTGAAAATAAGAGATATAAATCTGAAAAACAGGACAATAGTAATAACCGACGAACAGAGTAAAAACCGGCGCACCGCTCCGATCACACTGCCAGTAAAAATAATTCATCTGATGATTGACCTGAAAATTTTCGAGCATTCGGGAGACTGTTTCCTGTTTTCAAAAAAGATGATGCCGGAAAAGGAATATCAAAGCGAAAAGCAGTTCCGGGACTTCTGGCAGCACCATATCCGGAAGCCGATGAAGCTTCCGGACAGGTATAAGTTCTACTCTCTAAAGGATATCGGCATCACGATGATGCTGCGTGCCAATACGGACATATTAAGCGTCCGAGACCAGGCGCGGCACTCGTCTATCCTGATCACGGACACTTATACCCCGCATGATATTGCCAGGGCAAATCCTCTGATTGATAAATTTGAGTGTGGATTTTAATCATTGTCATCATAGGCAAAGGCTTCAATTTCCACTTCCTTGCCCAAGCCGTTTACATCAATTGTGTATTTAATTTCTTTGCATATAAAGTCTCGATTTTTTATGTTAAAGACTTTCCTGGCATCATTCAGCCGACTGTTCAACATGCGAAATTTAAAAAGTCTGTCTGTTTTTATCTGACGGGACGAATCCATTTTGTATATTTTATCATACAGGCCTTTAGAACCCTTCAGACAAAGAGTGTCCGGAAGAATGTTCGGGAATCCGTCTCCGCTAATAATTCCATTGATTAATATTTTTACCTCGCTGGCTATTCTGAAATTATCGGTAAAAACAAGTATGTAATCTGTCATGGAGAATGGATATCTGTGAGGAGGATCGGAAGATACTTCAAAGTCATTACTTCTCAGGAAACTCCTTGTTAAGCAGTAATACATTCCAAAATAGATAGCAACCTGCATATTTTTCGATCTTGAATAATTTTCCTCAAGCATATCAATTATCCCTTGAGGAGGAGTATTATTTGTCGATACAGGCAACTGTGAAAATATAATATCATGATGAGATACACGTGGACTGTATTGAGAAACTGTTTAAGATTAGAATAAAATATTGGCTATCAGTTGTTTATTTGAATAACATATCGTATCTTTGTGATTATCAGAACATAAAGGACGATGACAAATTATTCGACCAATTTAACCGACAGCCAATACGATGCAATGATACAAATAATTGGCGACACCCGCAAGCGCAGACACCCGTTGCGAGAAATATTGAACGCGATTTTTTA
>JAIRZR010000029.1 GCA_031267155.1 Prevotellaceae bacterium
TTGTCAGGCTGTCTTCGGACGAAAGATTTTGCAGATAGTCTTTTATTTCGGACAGATACAGCTTTTTGCCGCCAACTTCTGCAATAGGAATTTCAGTCTGCCTGTGCTTCGTGCAGCACGAAAACAAAATCATTGAAGCAATCAAAAGTAATACAATTTTCTGTCCCATTTATCTATTCAATAAAAACGGCGCAAGGTATGAAATAAACGGCAATTCAGGAAATTTCATGAAAATTGATTCGAAACAGCCTGTTTTTAAGGATATTCAGTTTGAGGCTTTACAGAATACCGCTTCTTCCCCAATACTGTACCGCGGCTTTTTTATGCTTTTTTGATGAAACA
Organism: Prevotellaceae bacterium; assembly: GCA_031267155.1. Classification (GTDB taxonomy): domain Bacteria; phylum Bacteroidota; class Bacteroidia; order Bacteroidales; family UBA932; genus JAIRLF01. The sequence continues at coordinate 343 of JAIRZR010000029.1, forward strand.
TTCCGGATATCGGTAAAAATATCGTTTATATATGCTTATATTCCCACTGATGTAATTAAGAGATACGAAATAAACAAGATGTCAGGCCCGGGCAAAAACTTCGGCGTCGGCGGCTCTCAATTACTCCACCGAAATTTCCCAGCTCCTGGACTTAAAATTTAACTGCCCATACAAAACGCTATAGAATTTAGCCCGTGTACAGATATAAGATATAAGGATTAAGGGGGGTGTATTCCAAAATGTCGGGAATTGAATATTTTTCCGTACTGGATGTTATATAGGGACGTGAAATAAATAAGGTGTAACAGTTTCATGATACTGTGAACGTAATGCGCACTGCGAAATTGCCCGCAGGGCATTAATATCAATAGAAAACCGTTTACCTCCATTTTAAGGCTTGCACGCGATGGCAAATGGCGGAATTGCTTGCAAAATATCCTCACATTCAACCTGCGGTTGATTCAAGCCCTAACGGGGTTGTGAAGGTGTATTGGACAAATTTCTATTGATATTAATGCCCTGCGGGCAATTGGACATGGCAATTTTATTTCAGCAATTAAATTTGTGACATTAAACATTTATATGTTATTTATTTTTCATCCCATAGAAGCAAGCCCCAGTCTTGCTTTTAGCGCGGCGTAGTCTTCAGACTACGCCGCTCGGTAGTTGATGGCACTACCGTCCGGTAGTTGATGGCACTACCGCCCCGGAGGATGTCTAAAAAGTCAATCACGTCGTCATTGCGAGGGCGTAGCCCGAAGCAATCCAGTGATTAACAGTATTCTGGATTGCTTCGCTTCGCTCGCAATGACGATGTGATGACTTTTGAGACACCCTCTCGCTTGGCGTAGTCCGACATTTTGGAATACACCCGATATAAGGTCTATATTCCGATCTTTACTCCAAAGAATAACATTCGCGGAAATGACGGCCCGTAAATATATGCCGAATCCTTCATCTGCCCGTAGTCGACGTCTTTCTGGAAACTGTCAAACAGATTCTTTACGCCTCCGCTTACTTCAAAATCCAGCATTTTGCCCGGATGGAAATGATATGAGAGTTTCGTACCCGCGTCGAAGAACGCCGGCGTATTCTTTTCCGTATCAAGCATGTTGAAAGTATGCCTGACAAGCATCGAACCGGTGTAGTTCCCGAAAACGGATACCTTGAAATCGCGCGTAATATTGAAGCCGGATGTGAAATATCCGTAACTGTCCGGAGCGCGGAACATCCTTTTCTGCGGCGTCAGCATGTCCGACCACTGTTCGGGTTTTGCATACAGGCTTTGCTGGAGCGTATATCCGATCTGCACTTCGAACCGCCCGGAGACGCCGAGTTTTGTCTCCAGATTTATACCCCTGACACTTGCTCCCGAAGCGTTTCGGCGGGTATAGACAATATTGCCCTGAGCGTCCTTCCCGGTCTTTTCCATGGTAAACACATCGTTGAGCAAAGTGTAGAAGCCTTCGACAAGGAAGTTCGTCTGCATTTTCCCGAAACTGCGGTACAAATCCGCCGAAACACTCAGGCTGTGGGAATATTCGGCTTTCAGATCCGGCGCGAGATGTATCAGTCCCAGCGCGCCTCCCACCGCTTCGATATGCAGGTCTTCGCTGTAGGCCTGCGGAGCACGGTAACCGCTTGAGTAGCTTGCACGGAAATTGACCGCCGGATTGGGACTGTAGCGGAACGTCCCGCGCGGGCTGAGTACGGGCCTGTCCATCAGGCTGTGCTTGTCGAGACGCATGCCAAGCAGTATTCCCGTCCATTCCGTTTTCCATTCGTTTTGAAGGAAAACGCCTGTGATATGCGTCGTCTGCGCAATGTTGCGGTTCAGGTTCACGTACGAATCAAGTAAACTGTTGCAGTTGTATTCAAATCCCGCAGTCAGCTCTGCCGGCATGAAAAGCATTTTCCCGAAACGGCGCGTATACTGTGCGCCGGAAACAAAAGTTTTGTCGGATGTATTTCCGTAGTTGTTCGAATACCGTTTTACTCCGAAATAACTGTCTCTCCGGATGTTTTGAGCCGAAGCGTATATGCCGAAACTGTGTTTGCTGTCCGGGCTGAAGATGTTGAAATGCAGGCCGCCGCCGTCAATCAGGTGGTTGAGGTATTCGGCAATATCCGCCTCGTGCGGCGGGCTGTCGAAATTGTTTCCTCCCCGGCGTGTTTCGTGGATATGGTGATATTCAGCCGTCAGGCGCGAAAAGGGACTGGTGCGGTAATGGGCGCGGAATCCCAGGGTTTCGGAGTTTATTTGCGGGATATCCGAGAATCCGTCCCCGTTGCGGTCGTAATGATCGCGGTTTTTCACCATTCCGAAAAGGTAAATGCCCGCCCCGTGGTCGTCCGACACGAAGGAGCCGTTGAAGGAAGAGTTTACATCCCGTGCGCCATTGCCCAGTACGCCGGCGTTGCCGGCAAGCGTAATCGAATTGCGCAGGGGTTCGCGGGTAATGATGTTTACCACGCCGCCAATGGCATTCGAACCGAACAGCGCGGAACCGCCTCCACGGATGACTTCCACCCTCTCGATCATGGCAACGGGCAACTGTTCCAGACCGTACACCGCTGCCAGCGAACTGAATATCGGACGGCTGTCGAGCAGTATCTGGGAGTATTGACCTTCGAGACCGTTGATGCGCAGTTGAGTTGTGCCGCAGTTGCTGCAGTTGTTTTCCACGCGCAGCCCGGGCAGAAAGTTCATGCTTTCAGCCATATTGCTGCTTGCCACCGTTTCAAAAGCCCTGTTCGAGAGGATGTTTACAATTATGCCTGCTTCCCGTTTATTGGTTTCGTTGCGGGTTGCCGACACGACGGTTTCGTCCAGCGACAGGCTTTCTTCTTCCAGGACAAAGTTGATTTCCAGAGTCCGGTTCGCTTCCATGACGACTTTCTGTTCCTCCGTTCTGTAGCCCACATACGAGGCGACGAGGGTAAATTCTCCCACCGGTATGTTTTTCAGGAAATAGTGTCCCGTGGCATCGGTGGCAATACCTATGGCAGTGCCTTTCAGCGATATGGTTACGGAGGGGAGATGTTCGTTTGTTTGCGCATCCACCACGTGCCCGTTGATATTGGCGTCTGTTTTCTGACAAAAGCCCGTGAACGTCGAAGTACTCGACAGGAATACGATCAGTATTCCGAAATATATTGATTTCATATTTATATAAAAATTAAAATAATAATATGCGGACGGCGTTTTTTCCATCCTTCTGTTTAATAATAAAAAATAATAAAAGTACGTAAGCAGAAAATAATTGCGAAACACTGTTTCGCCTTACAGTTACAGAGTTATGCAGGGGCAGGGTAGGGGAGGGGCGCGAAGTGCATGGGGATGTATCCGCATCTGTCCGCAGACAAAAACGCAGGACAGTTTCCGGACAGTTATTCTGTCGAAGTAAACATGTATCAAACCGGCGGAAGCCGCGCTCAGCATCTCGATAAACGAAAGAAGTTCAATGAGAAGAAACTGCGAGCCGGTATGACTGTGCCCGGGATTGTCGGGAGTGCCCCTGTATGGATGCGAGTGAGTGATAAGCTGCCCGTCAACAACATGGGAATGGACAAAACACGTGATGCCCGCCATGTAACTGCAAAAGAGCGTCAGTAAAAATCCCGCAAAAAGCCGCTTGCCCCTATGTATTGTTTTATCCATCAAATATGCAACAATCCCTATTTTAAGGGTGCAAAGGTAGCATATATTTATTATATAAACCGAATTTACCTTGAATAATCGCATTTATAATGCAGATTTTTGTTCATTAGAATATGTTTAAGGATGAAAAATAAATCTGCGATATTTAGGAATACCATTGTTCATGTCAACATAAGGGTAATAGTCATCTACTTCCAGGTAGAATTTAATAATTCGTTGGAACTACCCCAGAAATCAGTAGAAACTAAAGTATGTTTGGCATAAGTAGTATTTGGTATACCTTTAGCATATTCTATCTTCATTACCTTATTCTCATCTTTACCTACAGTTACATCCTTGTTATTAGGATTATTGCTATTTACATTACCTCCACAGTTCAGGAGGGTCACACATAAACTAACCACTAACGTTAGCTTACAAAATTTAACTATTTTTATTCATTTTAATTCGTATTTATTCATTTA
>JAIRZR010000450.1 GCA_031267155.1 Prevotellaceae bacterium
ACCTGTTCCGGCGCCTCTGCCTTAAAGTCTTAAAGTCTTATTTCATAAATCTTAAGTCTTATTTCATCTGCTACTGTCCCATCTGTCCCCAGAGAGATGCGAGCATCGCGTCTCTACACTGGACACCGAATAAATTGTCGATACGGATTTAAAGCAGATACCCGGCTCTTTCAATTGCAGTTTTCATATCACAATTTTAGCTCGCGCGCAGTATAAAAACTTTCTTTTCTACAATCTTTAAAGAAAAAAGAAAAGTTACCATTTTCTTTCTTACACATTACTTATTTATCTCTACAAGAAATGTTGAGATACAGATTTTGAAACATGGCATGTATATACGGGACTTTCATACAGCCACTTCCGCCCTGATAGCCGGATACGGATCGTAGCCAGTCAGATTAAAATCTTCGTATTTGAAATCGAAAATAGACTTTACTTCTTTATTTATTTCCATGACGGGCAAGAGGCGTGGCGTTCGCTGTAATTGGATGTTTACCTGCTCTATATGGTTTGAATAAATATGGACATCTCCAAAAGTATGGACAAATTCGCCCGGAATCAGGCCGGTAACCTGCGCTATCATCATAGTCAGCAGTGCATACGAGGCAATATTGAAGGGAACGCCCAGGAACACATCGGCGCTTCGCTGATATAACTGACATGACAGCTGTCCATTGGCTACATAAAATTGGAACAGCGTATGACAGGGAGGCAGAGCCATTTTCCTTATATCGGATGGATTCCAGGCGCTTACGATGTGCCTTCTCGAATCGGGATTATTCCTGATAGATTCTATCACATCGCTGATCTGATCAATATGCTCGCCGTCCCCCGTTTGCCACGACCTCCACTGACGTCCGTAAACAGGACCGAGATCGCCGTTTTCGTCCGCCCATTCGTCCCAGATAGAGACCCTGTTATCATGCAGATACTTTATATTCGTATCGCCGTTCAGAATCCACAGCAGTTCGTATATTATTGATTTGAGATGCACTTTTTTAGTAGTTACAAGAGGAAATCCCTCCGACAGGTCGAACCGCATCTGGTATCCGAACAAACTCTTTGTTCCTGTATTCGTCCTGTCCTGTTTTTCAAGACCTTCGTCGAGAATCTTTTTCAGTAAATCAAGATATTGCCGCATTATTATGTATTATAATTTATTCGTTATTAAATAATAGAGAACAGTCGCCATAGCTTAAAAACCTGAAATCGTTGTTCAGGGCATACCTGTAAACATCCTTCCACTTATCGCCGATGAATGCAGCGACCAAAAGAATCAGAGTGCTTTCCGGCTGGTGGAAATTAGTTATCAGACCCTTGATTGTTCTGAATCTGTATCCGGGAACTATCATTATTTCGGTTGAAGCCTGCTCGGAAGACGTTTTCCGGCTGCCCATTCTGTCGATCAGGCGGGTAAACGCTTCCCTGACGCTCATGTCCGTATCATGCTGATATGCTTCCCATTGAGACAGGGAATAACCGTCCTCGTCATTCTCCCTGACGCCCAGCCAGTAAAGGCTTTCCAGCATACGGGCGGAAGTCGTTCCGACAGCGATGATATTATCGGTTTTGTCACGCAAATGTTCTAATGTGGAACGGTTTATGATAAAAGTTTCCCTGTGCATCTCATGCTTATGTACCAGTTCATCCTTTATCGGCTTGAAAGTTCCGGCGCCAACATGGAGAGTGATTTCCTCAAAATCGATTCCCCTGTTTTTCAGGGAATCCAAAACCTTCCGGGAAAAATGAAGTCCTGCCGTTGGAGCAGCTACAGAACCCTTTGGTTTTGAATAGACTGTCTGATACGAATATTCGTCTATCTGCTCCGAATCTCTTTTGAGATACGGAGGAATAGGGATATTTCCGCAACAGTCAAGCGCTTTCGAAAAATTTACAGGAGCATCCCATTCGAACATTATCAAAAAATCATCGTTAATATCCAGCTTTTTTGCTTTCAGGCAATATTTTTTGCCCTCATATTCAAGCTCTTTTTCGAGCGTTTCGTTTTTCCATTTCCTGGCATTTCCGACAGCGCACCACCACGAACAGTAACGCACGGACGACAGCGATTCGTCAAATGTGGACGGAGCGCCGGGATGCAGGCAAAAAATTTCAATCAGCGCGCCCGTTTCCTTTTTGAAAAAAATCCTCGCCCGGATGACTTTCGAATTATTGAAAACCAGAAGGGAATCCGGAGAAAGAATATCGGGCAAATGCGAAAATACATCTTCCGAAATATCTCTGTCACATATCAGTAGTCTGGAACTGTCCCGTTCGCTATTCGGGTAACGGGCTATTTTTTCTTCCGGCAAAGAGTATGTATAATCCTTAACGGATATTTCCGGAATAAACTGCTTTTTATCCTTCACATCAAATAATTTAAGCCGCAAATGTACAAAAAATATTAAATATTGTTAATAGCCGGTAAATAATTTGCCCTTCCAAATATATGCCGTATATTTGCCGCGGATTTTGACAGATTATTTGGAATGATAAAGATTGTCGTAAATAAGAATAAGAAGAACACAGGAATATTTATCCCGATTGAAAGTTTTGAACAGATAAAACCTTCAGTCAAAGCGGGAAGCCTGATCGACAGGATGATGGATGAACTCACGGAATCGGAAAGGATGCGCGAAATGAAGTCCCAGTCTTTCGATTCCGACATTTCATTGAAAGATTCCGAAACAATTCAGCAGTATAAACTCGAAGAATTTTACATCTCCACTTTTCTTTCCGGAAAGCCTGTATATTACAAGGATAAGAGATGTTCGTCCCCTTCGGACATCATCAGAGCCGAAGCCGA
>JAIRZR010000082.1 GCA_031267155.1 Prevotellaceae bacterium
GAAAACTTTCCGGAAAACAACTCTGAATCATTAAAACGGCATTTCGATAATCTGATTAATGGATATGCCGGAAACATTGACTTGAGACTGGCCGCCGAATACATGCTCGACGGCAGTTTCGAATCGCATCTGGAAAACTCTAAAAACAAACCGCTTGCCATTGCAGAAGACCATCTGCTGGTAGAAACCTCATATCTCAATCCTCCCCTCAACTTTCATCAAACAATCCAAAAAATAAAGAAAAAGGGATACCACATTATCCTTGCGCATCCCGAACGCTATCTGTACATGGATAAAAACGATTACAGAAAACTGAAAGCGGACGGCTTTCTGTTTTTCCAGCTGAATCTGCTTTCTCCGACAGGATATTACGGCAGACAGGTTCAGGAAAATGCGGAATATCTTCTCAATAATGACTTCTACACTTTTACGGGAACCGATATACACAGTCTGGAATCCCACAGACAGGCTTTCAACATCAAATCACTTACCGCCAAACTGATTGACAGAATAAGTATTCTGATCGAAAATAACCGGCAACTTTTTCAATTGAAAATTGAGAATTGAAAATTTCGCGATGCATTGCCAAGGTCTCCCAAAACTTTGTGCATCTGCGATTTTGCGGTAAACGGAAAAACTCCAAAGTTCCGAACTGCATCAAATAAATCTCCTGATTGATGTCAAGCGTCCGAAAATTACCTCTCATAGCGCCTCAAAATAATATTTCACCCCAAAATGGTTTATATTTTTGGAATTTTTTTGGAGGGGAAGTATTATTTTCCGGACAGGTTTTCCGGCTTTTTCAGACTGAACCGCTTAGCATTTTCCACTCACATTTCTATCCGTTTGACGCTGTCCATTCCTTTTATTTGCTGCACGGCGCCTATCAGTTTATTCAGGTCCTCCAGGTCGTGGACATACAGTTCGATAAATCCCTCGAAAATCCCGTCATGGCTTTCGATATTCAGTTTCCGGATATTGACGCTCAGGCGGTCGGCGATGATATCGGTCAGGTCTCTGAGTATTCCGATTCTGTCGATACCCCTTATCTCCAGCACTGCCAGGAACGAGAGGATTTTGTGGACGCTCCACTGCGCATTGACGATATTTTCGGCATGTTGCGCTGCGAGTTTCATTGCCTTTTCGCATTTCCGTTTATGGACGGTTACAATGGACGCCTCGCTGTCGGTAAATCCGATTATTTCGTCGCCGGGAATAGGCTTGCAGCACTCGGCGATTTTGTACGACAAGTCATCCTTCAGGAGATATGTGGATTTGGTGTCGATTTTTTCGCCCTGCTGCTGCTGTTGCTGCTGCTGTTTTTCCTCGACAATCTTCCGGAGACTGCCGATTTTATTCCGTCCGCTCAGTCCGAGCTGCATACCCCAGTACTGCACCCATTTTTGAGGAGTATTTTCCTTTATCTTCCTGTCGAAATCGTCGAGAACCAGCAGTCCCGCGCCCACATTGCTGAACATTTCCACCTTGTCCGCCTGCCTGTAGGCGTCTATAAGTTTGCGGTACGTCCTTGCATTTGGCTGTATTCCAAGCTCGGCGAGTTTCCTGTTGATTATTTCCCGTCCCTTCTTGCCGTGTTCCTTCACTTCGGATTTCAGAGCCGTTTTGATAAAGTTCTTTGCCTTGACCGTCGTAACGAAATCGATCCATTCCTTTTTGGGCTTCTGGGTTCTTGTGGTAATGATTTCCACCTGGTCGGTACTTTTCAGGACATGATTCAGGGGCACAAGCTTGTAGTTGACCTTGGCGGCGATGGCGTGATTTCCGATATGGGTATGGATATCGTATGCAAAATCGAGGGCTGTCGCGCCTTTCGGCAGCCTGCGCTGTTCGCCCTTTGGAGTGAACACGTATATTTCGGGCTGGAGGAGGCTTGTTTTGAATCGGGTAACGAAAGTTTCGGCGCTTTCCTCCCTCGTCATGAGGTTTTCCCTGACCTGCTGCAGCCAGTTGTCAAACTCCTTTTTCGACTGTCCCTCCGTTTTGTATTTCCAGTGGGCGGCGATGCCCCTTTCGGCTATCTCGTCCATCCGTTCGGTTTTAATCTGGACTTCGACCCAGACCCCGCCGGGAGCCATCAGCGTGCAGTGCAGAGCCTCGTAGCCGTTGGCTTTCGGAGTGCCGACCCAGTCCCTGAGCCGTTCCAGTTTCGGGCGGTATATTTCCGTAATCAGCGAGTATATTGCCCAGCACTGCGTCCGTTCGGGGAGATTGCTGTTGGGCTTGAACACTATGCGTATGGCAAACAGGTCGTACACTTCCTCGAAGGGCACGTTCTTGGTCTGCATCTTGCGCCATATCGAATATACCGACTTGAAACGGCTGTTTATCACAAATTCGATTTCGGCTTCCTTCAGTTTTGCGATAATCGGGACTTCGAAACTGTTGATAAACGTTTCGCTTTCGATTGCCTTTCTGTCGATTTTCTCCTTTATCTCCCTGAACGCCGCCGGTTCGTAGTATTTAAGGCTGAGATCCTCGAGTTCCGTCTTGATTTCGTAGAAGCCCAGCCTTTCCGCCAGGGGTGCAAACAGGTAGAAGGTTTCGCCTGCGATCTGCAGCTGTTTCTTTTCGGACATTGCGTCGAGCGTCCGCATATTGTGCAGGCGGTCGGCGAGCTTAATCAGTATGACATTGATATCGGTGATCAGGGTAAAAAGTATTTTCCTGAAATTCTCCGCCTGCTTCGACTGTGTCTTGTCGAAAACGCCGTCGATTTTGGTCAGCCCGTCTACAAGTTCGGCGACCTTGTCCCCGAAACTGAAGCGTATGTCCTCGACCGTATAGTCGGCGTCCTCGACAACATCGTGGAGCAGGGCGGCGCATACGGCGTCTTCGCCCAGCCCGATTTCCCTCACCGCAATCATGGCGACGGCAAGGGGGTGTATGATGTATGGCTCGCCCGACTTGCGGCGCACTCCCATGTGGGCATGATTGGCGAAATCAAAAGCCTTGCGAATCCTGGCGGCGGCTTCTTCCGTACAGTCCGGACAATTTGACAGCAATTCTTCAAACTGGCTGCTTACCTGCCTTTTTTCGCCGGCTGTCTGTGATGACGATGTTTGCATATCCTTTTAATTATAGTATGTTATTTCTCTTTTACGTACAAAAATGTTGCCCGTACAGCTGTATTCCACGCAGAGCGTCCAGTTGTTGCCGGAGTCGTATGAGTACTCGTAAACTGTCCTGTTCACAGTCCCTTCCCTGTCGATTTCCTGCATCGCGATCAGGTCTCCGCAACCGTTATACTCGAAATGCGTTTCGGCGACAGGAGCGACGCCCCTGTATGTCCGCCTGTCCGAAACCCTGCCGTTTATGTCGAACCTGTAGCGGCAGTTAAATTCGCTGCCCGATTCGATCTTTTCGCCCGGCGAGTATGCATAGTCCGTTTCCCGGTATCCGTTTTCGTAGAATACAGCGCTGTTCAGCAGCCTGTGGCGCGAATCGTAGCGGAATCCCGATTTCGACAGCAGACTGCCCGATCCGGAATATCTTTCCTCGGAAAGCAGGCGCCTGCCCGCGTATTTCCTGTCGATGCGGCTGATCAGACTGCCGTGCGCGTCGGTGATTTCCAGAACCGTAAGGGAATCCGAAACGTATCTGTAGTTTATGAAACAGTATCCGGGCTCCTTGAATGCATGCGGGAACGGCTGTTTCACGGAATCCGTTTCCGGGACGCTTAAAATCGAATCGGAAGACGCCGGACTGCCGGGGAACAGCTTTTTTTCCACCGACATGTATCTGCTGTCGTGATGGAAGCGGTATTTGTACTGATAGAGTTTTGTCTGCAGTACAATAGTGTCGAAGCGGCTGTCCGCAATATAAAAACTTTCGTCCATGGACTTTACCCTGTATCTCAGTCCCAGCGAATCGAGGTCGCTGACGGTAACGCGTTCGCCGCACGAGGAAAGCAGAACAAGCGCCGCCCACAGCCGGTATGTTTTTATACAGCCCATCAATTGTCGGATGTATTGTCTTCGGGACAGTTAAGGCTCGACATGTCCATCGAACAGGAGGGGACACAGTTTCGTCCCCGCGTACCCGTTTCGTCCTGCATGAGATTGACGGTAATTATCAGAAAAAGAAATATGAAAGGAAATGATACCACTCCCCAAATTAATCCGATTAACCTCTTTTTTAACTTTATATTCATAGAATTACGACTATAATACAACACTTTTTGTAAGTCGCAAAGATAGATAAAAAATTGTAACCCGCTCCAAAAAAGCCAGATTGGGGATGAAGGATCAGAATGACGGCTGTGAATATGACGGTTTGGATTGACAAATTTATTTCCAATGAATTGATGAGAAATCTTTTTGATCAATGCTTTTGTGTGTTATTACACTACAAAATGCCGGAAGCATCAAGCGGAATTTATGGTCATGCTGTTGCGGCAGGAAAGCGAATAATTGGAAATGCTCAGGGATTATTGGGCGAAATACTTAACAACTACGAATTGGGTATAATTAATTGGTGCAATTAATGGAGAATCTATAGCAAATGCAATTGAAAATATTAATACCATTGATAATAAAATTATAGTAAATGACAAATTATCAAACACTCCGGAAAAAATTGTGAGAAAATTGTTAGAATGGTGATAAAAGATATAATAAATAAGAACTTAATTTATACATCTGGGGACAAATCCCTCGCCTTCAGGCGAAGACTTTAGTTTTAAAAAGCTTTGGAAGGTATAGGGCGCTTCAAAAGGGTCAGTGTCCGTCATTGCGAATAACCGTATCGTACCTAAACTGCAAGCGAAATAACGCTTAGTCAGGACATTACAAAAGGCGTCATCATAAATCGAAGCAAACCATCGTTGTCCGTCATTGCGAACGCAGTGAAGCAATCCAGAAAAGCCTCTTAATGTGCTGCTTACGAAAAGCGTCATTGTAAATACCCGTTTCGTACCTAAACTAAAAGCGAAATGACGTTTAGGGCATCAGGAGAGTTAAAAACTAAAAGTTGAATAGCGTTAATTAATTGTCCGCAGGACATC
>JAIRZR010000092.1 GCA_031267155.1 Prevotellaceae bacterium
TCTTTCCTCTATAAATTCACATGTTACGATTCGTGTCCGATAATAGATAATAAATAGTAATCAGAGAGATGCATCTGAGATTACAATAAGATAAAGCAAAATGAGTTACCTCAACCGTAAAAGTTGCATACCAAAGATATATGTACGCCTAAAAAGCGATTTTCCTCTGCGAGCCTGGCTCTTTCGAGCATTAACTCATGTCTGTGTTCTTAAAGTCTCTGTGAGACAGGTAATACTGGTCAATTTGCAAACGTGGTTTCACTGTATTTTGTACAGCTATCCAACACAAAGATAACCGACCTTTACGCTATTTAAAGATATATTTACTTCAACAGTTTCTGCATCCGTTCTATTTCCCGCTGATGGTAATTAATCGAAGCCTTTACTTTTACCGGATCATAAATATATACCAGCGATGGATTGTATGGAGTTTTGTAATACAGTACGTTCCATGTTACCACCAGCAGTTTTCCGGAATAGCAATCAAAGCTTTTTTTCCCGGCTTTCGTATAGCCAGACTGTTAAATTTGTCCTTAAACCGGGAGTTTTTTATTCTTGAAACAACCCACGACACCTGTACCGGAATCGTACGCAGATATTTGTTGCCTCCGGTGGTTGCGGTGCTTTTGTATTTTCCGGCAGATTCGTCGTTCCCCGGGCGCAGTCCTGCCCAGCCGGCTATCTTTCCGCTATCCTCAAAGACATTCATATCTCCGCCTATCGCCTGCTCCCGGTATGCTTTTTAACAGTTCCATCTCTTTACTGAAATGTTCTGTACATATTCTTTCCATCTGTTTTATACACTCCTCCTTTTTCCATTCCAGCTGCTGACGGTGGTGCTCTTTCATGTTCCCGGTCAGAGATTCCAGCAACTTCCCGGACTTTTTGTTTGCCGTACTCCCGTATACCGGTTTTTCCAGTTCACAGGGGCCGGTTTTTTTGTCGATAAGAGCCTGTATAATATTCATCACACTTTTTGTCCCAGGACTGCTCATGCAACTGCTGATGCGATAGCCGCACATTACCATTACCCTGTCCATCTCCTGAAGGGTGCCCGTCAGCTGTCCCTGCAACCTGGTGTACTTCCGGAAATAAACCCGTAATTCCTGAATCACCGGACCGGGTATCAGGCTGCCGCGTAACATGCCTTTGTGTAGCAGTTACGCTATGTGCCGGGCATCCCTGGGATCGCTTTTAGCCCCTGGCATCTGCTTGATCAGATACGGATTAACTAACATTAATTCAAATCCCAGTTCTAAAAGGATGTCCCGGATGGGAACCCAATAAGTCGCCGTACTTTCCATAGCGACTTTTTTTACTCCTTCCGACTTAAGATATTTGCACATGGCACGTATCTGAGGGGTGGTGGCATCATACGTTTTGACAGTATACTTCTGCCCGTCGTATATTGCACAAAATATACTGTCGTTGTGCACGTCTAATCCTGATGTTTTCATCTTTATTACGTTTTATTTTTATTATGCAAAAGTAAGCATTCCTGTAATTTTTATCCGTCTGTGTGGAAATCAAAAATTTTCATGTACATTTGCGCTTGATAAACTCAATATTCTATGGCAAAGAAAAAACATGTGAGAAAGAAAAAATATGTCAATGTTGCCGAGCAGCAGAAACTTCAGGAGGCGCAGTACAGGAATTTCTTTATGGACAAGCTGCAGAAGCTGTGCCGGCAAATAGGGAGCGAGACGCTGTTTCGCCAGATTCCCGCGACGGAGAAAATACTCCTCTATGTATTCAGAGGCGCCCCGCTCAAAGTGGTGGCTGCCGAAGGGGCTAAAATCCACAAACGGCTGATGGAGGTACTGAGAAAAACCATCAAACTGCAGCAAACTTCCATGACGCTGGAAGTAGTGAAGGGAAGCGGGCAAACAATGACTTATGCCGATTACCTGCTGGTAGGCATGTCGCTCGAACACCACGCCTGCGACACCGAACTCACTTACACCGGCAAGGAACAACTCGACAAATATGCCGAATTGCGGGATGAACGCGAAGACGCATACGAAAAAGGCATACTGAATATATGCGGCTATGCCTGCTGGATATTTGACGATATAGGGAAAAAATACCTCCACACCTACAAACTCGATACTACCGCATTGTACTTTGAGTCCAGCTTCAAGATACCGCAGGACAACACTTTAAGCCGCAGAAACGTGGAAAAAGTCCTGAGCCAGGACTTCAGGCTGCACCAGAAAATTACTATAGGAACCTATCCACTGGAAACACGGAAGGTATTCGTCAGCGGTGAAACACATTCAGCCGTACAGGTGGGCTTCCTGTTCTACACAAACGACGAGCCGAAATTCCACCACTTTACCCTGTCGCCGGACGAAATGAAAATGAAAATAAACTCCCCCTTCTCCAAACTGGGATTTCCGGTTTACATCCAGCAGCACGCGCTCGACCGCATGAGAGAACGGCTCGGGCTTGTAATACCGGCGTTCTACACCAGTGTCCTGGTGCTGGCATTAATACGCAAGGACGTTATCCCGATAGCAAAAAACCGAAGGCTGATCACCTGTTATACCAACGAACTGAAAATAGGCTATTTCGTGGCGGAGGTGGTTGACAGCGTTGTACTCATACGCACCTTCCTGCTGCTTACCAATAGCGGTACGCCCGAAGGAGACAGGCTGTCGCAACTGACCGGCCTGCAGGCCGAAGACCGGAAATATCTTTCCATAGATAACCTGCAGGGACTTGCAAATTCCGATATAGCGCAAAACGGAGACATTTGCAAGCTGTTTCGGGACGCCGGCTGCGGATCTATTCTGGAGTTATGCGAAAAAATGAATAACAACCCGGAAATGATGTGGCTATTAGACCCCTCGCAACCCAAAAACATCATTTCCGACCTGATTGCCGAGTACATGAAACCAAACACCGATGACGATGACAATGAGGATGACGATGACGGGGAATAATATGTCGCAGGCGGCAACAGCTTTATCCGGTACCCAATGAATGAGATTTTCGACATTTCCCATTCATTTTCTTTTGCCGCTTAAGAAATGCGGCAAGTTAAATTTCGAAAAACCAGCGATTTTAAAGCTTTCGAAAAACTTTTTTTGCTGGTATAGTTTTCTTTTATACTTTTGTGCCTGAAATTTATTGATAGATAAACTATAAAACATACAGCAATGAAACAGCGTTTATGGGAAAAAGATCAGGAAGTCAAGTATCAGAGCGGGCGAAAGGGTTTAGTGTACAGGATATTCAAGCAATATGTCCGGCTGGCTCATTCGGTATATTACAGGAAAATCCATTTCCTCGGCAAAGAGAATATGCCCGACAATGTTCCGCTGATGGTCATATCCGACCATCAAAACAGCTTGAATGACGCTCTGGCTCTGGTTCTGGCGATCAACGCGCGCGGAAGGAGGAAAATCAGGGCGATAGCACGCGCTGATGCGTTCAATTTTCCCGTCTTCGGAACCATTTTCCGCGGAATCGGGATAATGCCGGCTTTTCGCCTGATGTACCAGGGCATCGGCAGCCTGTCGAACAATGCCGACACGTTTATAAAAACATATCACGAACTGCTGAATAACGGGACAATCATAATCTATCCCGAAGCGGGACATCAGGATAAGAGATGGCTGGGCAAGTTCTCGTACGGATACCTCCGCATTGCCTTCGAAGCCGCCGAAAGAGGCAATTACGAAACGGACATATTTGTCATGCCTTCGTGCAACCACTATTCGGATTACATGAATATCCGCGAAGACATGATTATCAAGTTCGGAGAGCCTGTTTCCCTGAAGCCGTATTACGGGATGTATAAGGAAAAACACAGGACTGCACAGAGGGAAGTAAATGCAATAGTCAGAGAGCGCGTTGCCGACCTGATGCTCAATATCACGGATCTGGACAACTATGAAGCAATAGATTTTCTGAGGAACACATACGGAATCAGGTACGCCGGATATAACGGATTCAACCCGTGCAGGCTTCCCGAAAAACTCCTGTCGGACAAGCAGTTTTTCGAGCATCTGAATACCCTGAAAACCTCCGGACAGGAAAGCGAAATACAGCAGATCTATGACGATGCGGCTTTTCTGAACAGCAGGATCAACGAATATAAAATCAGCGACAAATGTTTCGACAGACAGCCGTCGCTTATGACTGTTGTTCCCTGCGCGACGCTGTTCGCCCTGCTGTTTCCGCTCTACATCTTTGCATTCATATCCGACATACTGGTCATCTATCCGCCAAAACTGATCAACCGGAGAATAAAAGACGCAATGCTGCACGGAACTATTACGCTTATATTTAGCGTAATAGTAGCCATACCACTGCTGAACATCATTCTCTTTTTCTCGACATGGGCAATCACCGGCTCGATACTGATTACCCTGGCATATCTGGTCTGCCTGCCGTTCCTGTATATATTTGTAATTGATTATGACAAGGCATGGAACAGATTCAGGAAGAAAGTCCGGTTCTACAATCTTCAAAAAACAGGTAAGCTTGCCGAACTTGCCGACGTCCGGAAACGTATCCGCGAGCGTCTCGATAAACTGTTAACAAATAGGAAGAGTTAAAATATAAATGAAACGAAGAGTTGTTATCACAGGCATGGGAATCTATTCCTGCCTGGGGAAAAATCTTGAGGAAGTATGCAAATCTCTGTATGAAGGAAAATCGGGGATTGTCCTCGACCCTTCGCGCAGGGAACTTGGATTCCGCTCGGGACTGACGGCGCATCTTGAAATGCCGAACCTGAAAGGGATTCTCAGCCGCAACCAGCGCGTGTATATGGCGGAACAGTGCCATTATGCGTATGTTGCAACAGCCGAAGCCCTGAAGAATGCGAAAATGGATCCCGACTGGCTTGCCGCCCGCGAAGTCGGCCTGCTGTATGGAAACGACAGCAGCGCAGCCGC
The DNA here is from genome assembly GCA_031267155.1 of Prevotellaceae bacterium. Classification (GTDB taxonomy): domain Bacteria; phylum Bacteroidota; class Bacteroidia; order Bacteroidales; family UBA932; genus JAIRLF01. The sequence goes on from JAIRZR010000092.1 coordinate 4,908, forward strand.
CGTTATGAAAAGTATAGATACGATGCGCGACAAAAGGGACACGACGATGATAGGCTCCGGCGCGATATTCCAGTCGATGAACTCGACCGTAAGCATGAATCTCTCATGCATTTTCAAGCTGAGGGGAATCAACCTGACCATTTCGGGAGCCTGCGCAAGCGGTTCGCACGCAATCGGGCTTGGACGGATGCTGATTCAGTCGGGACTGCAGGAATGTGTGGTGTGCGGGGGAGCGCAGGAAGTGAATCCCTGTTCCATAGGAAGTTTCGACGGCATCAACGCATTTTCCATACGGGAAAGCGAACCCTGCAAAGCCTCGCGTCCGTTCGACAGGGACAGGGACGGATTAGTCCCCGGCGGAGGCGCCGCCACGGTCGTCATCGAAAGCTACGAGTCGGCGGTGAAGCGCGGAGCGGACGTCCTGGCGGAAATCACCGGATACGGATTCTCGTCCAACGGCGACCATATTTCGGTGCCGAACGTCGACGGACCAAGCCGGTCGCTGCAGATGGCGATCAGCGAGGCGGGTATAGACATCCGCGACATCGGGTACGTCAATGCCCACGCCACCTCCACGCCCGTCGGCGACGCCAATGAGGCTAAGGCTATTGCGAACGTATTCGGCAGCCACAGGCCTGAAATCACTTCGACAAAATCGATGACCGGACACGAAATGTGGATGGCGGGAGCAAGCGAGATAGTCTATTCCATGCTGATGATGAAAAACGGGTTTATCGCCCCGAACCTGAATTTTGAAAATCCGGACGAGGATTCGGGCAAACTGAATATTCCCGCCGTCCGCGTAAACAGGAATTTCGACACTTTCCTGTCGAACTCCTTCGGTTTCGGCGGAACCAATTCAACACTTATAGTAAAAAATATCAAATAATCATAATATTCAATGGAAAAAACGAAACTGATCGACAGGGTAAACGGGGCATTAGCCGAAGAATTTGAAATCGAAGCGTCAATGCTTGTCCCCGGGGCGAATATCAAAGATACCCTGGACATCGACAGCCTGGGACTGGTGGATATGGTCGCGCTGGTGGAAAGTCTGTTCGGCATCAAAATACAGGCGCACGAAATGGCAGGCATACTTACATTTGAAAACCTGTATGATTACATATATAACAATGTCAAAGACAAATAAGTACTGACGGATACCGCGTCCCCTTAAATACAGTTTATGCCCGGAGTGTACATCCATATCCCGTTTTGCAGGCAGCTGTGCTCCTACTGTGACTTTTACTTCAGCGTTTCGCTTATGCGAACGGGAGAAATGCTGGACTGCATGGTGAGGGAAATGGAAATCAAAGCCGCGAAAGGCGAACGGCTGGAGGACAGCAGCGAGCCTTATACCCTGTATTTCGGAGGAGGAACGCCAAGCGTTTACAGCGCCGGCGAACTGAAAAGACTGGCGGACAGGGCTGTTTCACTGTTCTTCCCGGCGTCTCCCGCGGAATGGACTGTCGAGGTAAATCCCGACGACCTGAAGGCGGACTTCCTCCGGCAGCTTGCGGATAGCGGCGTTAACAGGTTAAGCATCGGGATACAGTCCTTTATCGACAGGGATTTGCAGGCGATGCGGCGCAGACATTCGGCGCAGCAGGCCGCAGAATCGGTCGAAAGGGCTAAGGATGCGGGATTTGACAATATCAGCATCGACCTGATTTACGGATTCCCGGGCATGGATATGAAGGAGTGGGAATATAATCTCGACCGCGCAACAGAGCTTGATGTCAGGCATATATCGGCTTATCACCTGTCTGTCGAAAACAGAAGCATAATCGGCAAAATGAGGGACAGGGGCAGGTTTCATCCCGTCGATGAGGAATTGAGCGACCTGCAGTACAAAATGCTGGAAGCCAAATTGCAGGACGCCGGATATGAGCATTACGAGATCTCAAATTTCGCCCTCCCCGGTTTCTTTTCACGCCACAATTCCGCGTACTGGAACAGACAGCAGTACATCGGCATAGGTCCATCGGCTCACAGCTATGACGGCAGGTTCGTACGAAAGAATAATCCTGCAAACAATATCGGATATATCAACAGTATCAGGAAGGGAAACGTTCCCGAAGAGATTGAAATACTGTCGGAAAAGGATGTCTACAACGAAACTCTGATCGTCTCGCTGCGAACGGCAAACGGACTCGATTTGAACACTGTCCCGGAAATGTTCAGGGACGGCTTCACGAAAAAAGCGGCAAAATATCTGCAGTCCGGCAGAATGATCTACGACGGCAGATACAAAATCCCGCCCCGGTATTTCCTGATTTCGGATAATATTATTCTGGAATGTGTGGAATAATGCAGGGGCAAG
>JAIRZR010000108.1 GCA_031267155.1 Prevotellaceae bacterium
CCTTAACTTTCATCAAACAATCCAAAAAATAAAACAAAAGGGATACCGCATCATCCTTGCGCATCCCGAACGCTATCTGTACATGGATAAAAGCGATTATAGAAAGCTCAAAGCGGACGGTTTTCTGTTTTTTCAGCTGAATCTGCTTTCTCCCACAGGATATTACGGCAGACAGGTACAGGAAAATGCGGAATATCTTCTCAAGAACGACTTCTATACTTTTACGGGAACCGATATACACAATCTGGAATCCCACAGACATGCTTTCAAAATCAAATCTCTGACCGCCAAACTGACCGACAGAATAAATGTTCTGATTGAAAATAACCGGCAACTTTTTCAATTGAAAATTGAAAATTGAAAATTTCGCAATGCATTGCCAAGGTCTCCCAAAACTTTGTGCATCTGCGACTTTGCAGTAAACAGGAAACTCCAAAGTTCCGAACTGCCATCAAATAAATCTCCTGATTAATGTCAGGAGTCCGAAAATTACTTCCCTTAGCGCCTCAAAATAATATTTTGCCGTTTCACAGCATTTTCAAGAAATAATTCCTCAAAATATCGCGATTCAAACCGGCACAAAGCAAAGAAAACGTTCTCCCGCATATTTTTTTACAGTTTAAACCCTTTGGAAATCAAATCCTTTAAAATAATTTGCAAAAAATATTTGGATGTAATAAAAAAGTAAGTATCTTTGCGCTCCCTAATCGGAGACGATTAAGGGGTTTCTTAATAGAAATTAGGTTAGGGATAGAAAATAAAAACAGATTTGGATATCGGGCGCCGTATTCGAGCGTCGCGGGATTAAAAATTAAAAAGTATAAGTAAAAATGACTGATCCAATAGCAGATTACCTGACAAGAATCCGCAATGCGGTTAAGGCTAATCACAAAGTAGTGGAGATTCCATCCTCCAAAATCAAGCAGGAACTCACGAGAGTTCTTCACGAGAAAGGCTATATACTGAGCTATAAGTTCATTGATGCCAAGCCACAGGGCACGATCAAAATTGCCTTGAAGTATCACCCCGAAACAAAAAATTCGGCGATCAAGCACCTGAAGCGTGTCAGCCGTCCCGGATTGCGCCGTTACACAGGCGCCGACACCATGCCCAGAGTATTGAACGGGCTTGGCATTGCCATTATTTCGACATCCAGGGGAGTGATTACAGACAAGGAAGCCCGCGAAATGAACATCGGCGGGGAAGTTATCTGTTATGTATATTAAAAAATAAGTAAAAATAATGTCAAGAATAGGAAAATTACCTGTAAGCCTGCCACAAGGAGTTGCCGTCACAATTGACGCGGCTAATGTGGTAACGGTGAAAGGACCTCTTGGAGTACTTCGGCAAAAGGTTGATCCCGACATAAAAGTCTCCATAGAGGATGGTTCTGTTACCTTCACGCGTCCTACAGACCAGCCCCGACACCGTTCCATGCACGGATTGTACCGCGCGCTGATAAACAATATGGTACTGGGCGTTTCTACCGGATATACAATCAGGCAGGAACTGGTCGGAGTAGGATACAAAGTCGAAGCCAAAGGCCAGGTACTCGAATTCAGTCTCGGATATTCGCACGATATCCATTTCGAGTTACCCTCGGAAGTGAAAGCCACGGCAGTGGTCGAAAAGAAGGGAGCCAATCCCCTGATCACCTTAACATCAATCGATAAACAGTTAATCGGGCAGGTTGCCGCCAAAATACGTTCGTTCAGGAAACCCGAACCCTACAAAGGCAAAGGTATCCGTTTCGTTGGAGAACACATCAGGCGCAAAGCCGGCAAATCCGCTAACGCTAAATAACAGGAGGAAATATAAATGTCATTAACAAAATCAGACAGAAGAAGAAGAATAAGATACCGCATCCGTAAAATAGTGAACGGTACCTCCGAACGTCCCCGCATGTCGGTGTTCAGGAGCAACAAGCAGATATATGTTCAGTTTATTGACGACACAAAAGGAGTAACCTTAGCCTCGGCTTCGTCGCGCGACAAATCGCTGACGGAACAGCTTGCCGGAAAATCCGGAATCGAAATCGCCCGCCTTGTCGGGAAGCTGTCCGCAGAACGCGCACAGGAAAAGGGCATTACCTCGGTAGTGTTTGACCGCGGCGGGTATCTGTATCATGGAAAAATTGAAAATTTAGCAAAGTCCGCCAGAGAGGGAGGACTTAAATTCTAAAAAATTATGCCGAATACAAATATAAGAAAAGTTAAAACCACCGATTTAGACCTGAAAGACAGGCTGGTGGCTATACAGCGCGTTACAAAGGTAACAAAAGGAGGACGTCATTTCAGTTTTGCCGCCATCGTAGTGGTAGGCGACGAAAACGGGATAGTAGGATACGGACTCGGAAAAGCGGGCGAAGTTACGGCAGCCATTGCCAAGGGCGTTGAAGATGCGAAGAAAAACCTCGTTAAGGTTCCCGTATATAAAGGTACGATACCCCACGAGCAGGAATCGAAATTCGGCGGCGCACAGGTTTTCATCAAGCCTGCCGCTCCCGGAACAGGAGTAAAGGCGGGAGGCGCAATGCGTGCAGTCCTGGAAAGCGCCGGAATACACGACGTGCTGGCAAAGTCGAAAGGCTCGTCCAATCCTCACAATCTGGTTAAGGCAACCGTAACGGCTTTACTGGAATTGCGTGATGCATACACTGTTGCACAACTGCGCGGCATTCCCATCAAAAGAGTATTTAACGGATAAGGAGAATTGAAAATGGCTGTATATAGAATAACACAAGTTAGAAGCAGAATCGGGGCAAATAAAAAACAGCGTGCCACACTGGATACGCTCGGTCTCCGGAAAATCAACCGTACGGTAGAGCGCGAAGCGACGCCCGTAGTGGAAGGAATGATTAAGGCAGTTAGTCATTTGGTAAAAGTAGAAAAAGTATAGTAACAACCAGAGAAGAATTATATAATATGAATTTGAGCAATTTAAAGCCCGCGAAAGGTTCTACACACAGGGAAAAAAGGATTGGCCGCGGAGAAGGTTCGGGACGCGGAGGAACTTCCACTCGCGGAAACAAGGGCGCACAGTCCCGTTCGGGATATTCGCGCAAGTTTGGATTCGAAGGAGGCCAGATGCCCATTCAGAGGCGTTTGCCCAAATACGGATTCACCAACAGGAACCGTATCGAATATAAGCCTGTAAACGTTTCTTCACTGCAGTATCTGTCGGACAAACTCGGCATAACTGTAATGGACGTCGAAACATTTATCGAAGCAGGACTGATCTCGAAAAACGACAGAGTTAAAATTTTGGGTAATGGAGAGTTAAATTCAAGCTTGGAAGTTACAGCCCATGCTTTTTCAAAGTCTGCCGTCGAAGCCATTGAAGCAAAACAGGGAAAAGCAATTAAATTGTAGAGGATAATGAGCAAGATATTGGACATCTTAGGGATTAAAAGGTTTGTACAAACCATACAGAACATCTACCGGATAGAAGAATTGCGCACGCGAATCGGCTACACGCTGCTCCTGCTTCTGGTATTCCGTTTTGGTAGCTTTGTCGTGTTGCCGGGCATAGATCCGACAATGCTCAAGGCTTTCTCCCAGTCTTCACGCGAAGGTTGGATGGGTATGCTGGACTTGTTTTCGGGAGGCGCCTTTTCCAATGCTTCGGTATTTGCGCTGGGAGTGATGCCATACATCTCTGCATCAATCGTTATCCAGCTTATGACAATAATGGTTCCTGCATTTCAGCGCATACAGCGCGAAGGCGAAAGCGGGAGACGTAAAATCAATCAGTACACGCGTTTGCTGACCCTGGCTATTCTTGCCATTCAGTGTCCCATGTATCTATATACTTTGAAATCCCAGCTTCCCGTGCAGGCGTTTCTGGTCAGGGGGCTTTGGTCTTATACCCTCCCCGCAGTGATGTGCCTGATATCCGGCACGATGTTTGTCATGTGGCTCGGAGAACGCATCACCGACAGAGGTTTGGGCAACGGTATATCCCTGCTTATCATGATAGGTATCATAGCGCGTTTGCCGCATGCACTTCTTGCGGAACTCGAAACCCGCTTTACGGAAACTACGGGAGGACCACTGCTGCTGATTGTCGAAATATTGATTCTGATGCTTATTTTCATGGTCTGCATCGCTCTGGTACAGGCTGTCCGGAGGATTCCGGTGCAGTATGCGCGGCGGGTCGTAGGAAACAAGCAGTATGGAGGAGCGCGTCAGTATATACCCTTGAAAATAAACGCGGCAGGAGTTATGCCAATCATCTTTGCACAGGCGCTGATGTTTGTGCCGCTGATGTTTACGAATTTTGATTCGACGCGCGGTTTTGCCCAGGCATTCCAGCCATACGGATTCTGGTACACGCTGGTCTCCTTTCTTCTGGTGATAGCGTTTACCTATTTCTATACCGCTATTACGGTGAACCCCACGATGATGGCAGAAGACATGAAGAAAAACGGCGGATTTATTCCGGGCATAAAGCCGGGGAAGAAAACGGCGGAATATATCGACGGGATAATGTCGAAAATCACGCTTCCCGGTTCGATATTCCTGGGGTTTGTAGCAATCCTTCCCACATTTGCGTATCGCTGGCTGGGTGTAAATCAGGAATTTGCTACATTTTATGGAGGAACTTCACTGCTGATTCTCGTAGGAGTGGTGCTCGACACGCTTCAACAGATTGAGAGTCACCTGCTGCTCCGCCATTATGACGGATTGATGAAGACGGGACGTTTGAAAGGACGTACTCCGTCATAGATATAAAAAAGAGGGCAAAAAAAATATCTTTTTTGGAAAAAGAAAAAAATATATTAACTTTGCGCCCGCTTTTTAAGTACGTTAAGGTTCTTTTATTAGGATGGATAATATAAAAACAGACGGGGAAATTGAGATACTGAGGGAGAATGCTCTCCTGGTATCCAGGACTTTGGCAGAAGTTGCGAAGCATGTCAGGCAGGGAGTATCTACCCTGGAGCTTGACAGGGTGGCTGAACAATTTATTCGCAACAACGGCGCCGAACCCGGTTTTCTCGGCTATAACGGTTTCCCGAATACCCTTTGCATTTCAGTAAACAATGTAGTGGTACACGGCATTCCTTCGGACTACTGTCTCCAGGAAGGCGATATTGTATCGGTAGATTGCGGTACCCGGATGAAAGGTTTTTATGGCGATTCTGCGTACACTTTTGCGGTTGGCAGGATTTCTCCTGAGGCGGAAATGCTTCTGAAAGAGACGAAAGAGTCGCTGTTTAAAGGAATTGCGCAGGCAGTTCAGGGAAATCGTGTGGGAGACGTTTCGAACGCCATACAGTCGCATGTCGAACGTTTGGGCTATTCTGTTGTCCGGGAGATGGTTGGTCATTCAATCGGACGGAAAATGCACGAGCGCCCCGATGTGCCGAATTATGGCAGGAGAGGCCAGGGACCCAGACTTCGCGACGGAATGGTAATCTGCATCGAGCCCATGATCAACATGGGGAAGAAGGAGATCTACTGCGACCGCCGTGATAAATGGACAGTCAGAACGGTAGATGGCAGCTTGTCTGCCCACTATGAGTTGACGGTAGCTGTTGGTAGAAATAAGGCTGATGTATTGTCAACTTTTGAATTTGTTGAAGAAGTATTAAATAACAGGAATTAAAAAAGTAGATTTACATGGCAAAACAAGCCGCTATAGAACAGGACGGCACGATTGTGGAATCGTTATCGAACGCAATGTTTCGCGTCGAACTTGACAACGGTCATCTCATAATAGCCCACATTTCCGGAAAGATGAGGATGCATTACATCAAAATCTTGCCGGGCGACCGGGTAAAAGTGGAAATGTCTCCTTATGATTTGTCCAAAGGAAGAATTTCATTCAGGTATAAATAAACATTAAACAACAGACTTGTTTAAGTAATTTAAAATTAAAGCGATGAAAGTAAGAGCATCAATAAAAAGGCGCACGGAGGACTGCAAAATAGTTAAACGCAAAGGTCGTTTATATGTTATTTGCAAGAAAAATCCCAAATTTAAAATGCGTCAGGGTTAATTTGTTAAATTTGTAAATTTATAAAAAACAGTATGGCACGTATTGCAGGAGTTGATTTACCGAAAAATAAACGGGGCGAAATAGGCCTCACCTATATCTTTGGTATAGGACGTTCAACCGCACGTAAGATTCTTGAAGAAGCGTCAATAAACTATGACGTTAAGGTCAAGGACTGGAACGATGAGCAGGTGACGAATATTCGAAATATTATCGGACAGAACTACAAGATTGAGGGCGAACTCCGTTCGTCCATTCAATTGAACATAAAACGTTTGATGGATATAGGCTGCTACAGGGGCATCCGTCACCGTTTGGGTTTGCCGGTGCGCGGACAGAGTACGAAAAACAACGCGCGTACCCGGAAAGGGAAACGTAAAACCGTTGCCAATAAAAAGAAAGCGACTAAATAAGTAAGTAACGATGGCTAAAAGAACAGTTCAAAAAAAGAGAATCGTTAAGGTGGAAGTATCGGGGCAGGCTCATGTCCATTCTACTTTTAACAATATCATTATCTCGATTACCAACAACGAAGGTCAGGTAATCAGTTGGTCTTCGGCAGGCAAGAAAGGCTTCAGGGGGTCGAAGAAAAATACTCCCTACGCCGCGCAGACCGCCGCAGCCGAATGTGCTAAAACAGCGTACGATCTTGGATTGCGCAGGGTGAAGGTCTTTGTAAAAGGTCCCGGCGCCGGAAGGGAAGCCGCTATCCGCATGATTAATACTACAGGTATCGAAGTAACGGAAATTGTTGACGTTACTCCCATTCCCCATAATGGTTGCCGCCCTCCGGGCCGCCGTCGTGTATAATCGCGTGTAAAATGATGAAAAAGGTTTCAAGAGTTTTTTTAATGAATTTTAACAGTAAATAATAAAATGGCAAGATATACAGGACCAAAGACGAAAATCGCCCGCAAATTCGGAGAGCCGATATTCGGGATGGACAAGAATTTTGAGCGGAAAAATTATCCTCCGGGACAGCATGGACCGCTGAGGAAACGGAGATCCAAGGTTTCCGAATATGGCAAGCAGCTGCAGGAAAAGCAGAAGGTGAGATATACTTACGGACTGCTCGAACGCCAGTTCCGCAATTTGTACGACAAGGCTTCGCACATGAAGGGACGCAAGGGCGAAAACCTTATCATGCTGCTCGAAAGCAGACTGGACAATACCGTTTACCGCCTGGGCATTGCGCCCACGCGCGCTGCAGCGCGACAGTTAGTTTCGCACTGCCACATCACGGTGAACGGGCATGTGTGCAACATTCCTTCGCTTTTGCTGACTCCCGGCAGCGTGCTGAGCGTCCGCGAACGTTCCAAATCCCTCGAAGTAATAAAGGACTCTCTGGGGTCGATCCAGAAAAGCCGCTTTTCGTGGCTGGAATGGAACAGCGCGGAAATGTCGGCGAAGTTTCTTAACCGTCCGGACCGTACGGAAATTCCGGAAATAATTAATGAACAATTGATTGTGGAGCTTTATTCCAAATCGTAGTCAAAAAGAATATTATGGCAATATTAGCATTTCAGAAACCTGAAAAGGTTATTATGCTTAGCGCGGATAATGCGTTCAGCAAGTTCGAATTCCGACCCCTGGAACCGGGATACGGTATTACTATCGGTAATTCTCTCCGTCGTATTTTGCTTTCATCTCTTGAAGGTTACGCTATAAGCTGTATAAAAATCACAGGAGTTGATCACGAATTTACAACTATCCCCGGAGTGATTGAAAACGTTGTCGAATTTATCCTGAACCTGAAGAGAATCAGGTTTAAGAAAACTATCGAAGGCGTCGACAGCGAAAAAGCTACCATAGTGGTTACGGCTCAAAGCGAATTGAAGGCGGGGCTGTTAAGCAATTTCCTCAATTCGTTCGAGGTTCTTAACCCGGATCAGTTGATCTGCCGCATGGAACCGTCGGTTAAACTGCAGTTCGATTTAACTGTCAAGAAGGGCAGGGGATATGTTCCCGCCGAAGAAAACCGTCCGGAAGAAGCGGAATTTGGGGTTATTCCCATCGATTCCATTCATACTCCGATTAAAAATGTCAAGTGGTCTGTAGAAAACTGGCGCGTTGAACAGAAGACGGACTACGAGAAGCTGCTCATGGAGATCACTACAGACGGCTCCATTTCGCCCAAGGACGCTTTGAAGGAGGCAGCCAATATCCTGATTCACCACTTTATGCTCTTTACCGATGAACGCAAGATTACGGAAGAGCTTGAGGTAAAGGTTAAAAACGAGGGATACAGCGAGTATAACGAGTATGATGATGATACTACTCAGATGCGACAGCTGCTGAATACAAAACTGTGTGACATGGATTTGTCCGTGAGGGCATTGAATTGTCTGAAAACTTCGGATCTTGAGATTCTTGCCGATCTGGTGTGTCTTCAGAGAACCGAACTGATGAAATTCCGCAATTTCGGCAAAAAGTCGCTGACCGAAATGGATGAACTTCTGGACAGGAACAATCTATCTTTCGGAATGGATATTACAAAGTATAAATTTGAAAAGAAAGCAAAGAAACAATGAGACACAATAAGAAATTTAATCATCTGGGACGTACCGCCGGACACCGTAAGGCTTTGCTCGCAAATATGGCTTCGTCGCTGATTAAACATAAACGGATTACAACGACCGTCGCCAAAGCAAAGGCTTTAAGGGTGTATATCGAACCTCTGATTACTAAATCGAAAGCGGCAAATAATGCTGTTATTACTCCAGTGGTTAAAACTGTAGAGGTTACAAGAAAGGACGGTAATGTCGAACAAATAGAAAAGACTGTCAAGGTTAATTCTTCAACTCCCGCACGCCGCCTGGCTTTCAGCTATCTGAAGGATAAGGAGGCTGTGAAGGAACTGTTCGGTACCGTCGCTTCGAAGGTGGGCGATCGCCCGGGTGGATATACCCGCGTGCTGAAGATAGGCTTCCGAAAGGGTGACGCCGCCGAAATGGCTATCATAGAACTGGTCGATTTTAATGAATCGGCGCTGGCTGCAACAGGTAAGAAAGAGACGAAGAAAACTACTCGCCGCAGCCGTAGAAAATCTTCGGATTCCCCATCTGCTTCAAAACAGAGGGAGGAAACGGTGATTGCTCCGGAA